>SKWP01000460.1 GCA_007128865.1 Paracoccaceae bacterium | reverse complement strand
GGGCTGAACTTGTGGGTGTGGATGTGCAGCAGCGTGGCGCCGCATTCCTCGACGCAATCGCGAAACGCCTTCTGGATGCGCGCCTCGTCGTCAAGGCCGTGGCCGTTGACCACCTCGATGATCAGATGCGTGCCGGCAAACACCCGGCCGTCGCGGCGGATGAAGTGATCTTCGCGCGCACTGTCGGCCAGCGCGTCGATGCGCGCGGACTGATCTGTGGCTACGGTGTCGCAAGCGGCCTTGCGGCCGCGGAGGTCTTCCGCATGGGCGCCTGTCTCCAGACCGATCCCCAGTTGGAAGAGGTTGGCGTCTTTCATGGCGCTCCCCTTCTTTCCAGCAGATGAATCCAGAGGTTCCTTAGCGCCCCCCCACCGCGGCAAGCCCGCCCGGCGAAGTTGGGATCGGTCCCTCTCGTGAGCGGCTCACCTAAGGGTAATGGCCGAGTCGTTCAAGGGGAGATTGCCCAAACCGGCAAGAAAATGCTGATCTCATTGCCCGTTGCCTAGCCGTGTCGGGCTGCTGGCGGCCCCTGGCGGATCGCCCGCGACCACCGCCGCGATCGTTTCGGCCAGCATGTCGATCTGCACGGGCTTGGGCACATGCGCAGCAAAGCCTTCGGCCAGATATTCCTGCACCTGATGGCGCATCGCATTGGCGGTGACGGCAACGGCAGGCACCGGCGACAGCCCCCTTGCGCGGTCTTCGGCGTGGATAAGCGCAAGCGCCTCGGGGCCGGTGAGATCGGGCATGGAAATATCCAGCAACAGCAGGTCGAACCTCTGCATGCGCGCCGCGGCCACCGCCGCGGTGCCGCCGTCGCAGATTTCGTGAAACACCTGCAGCCTTTCCAGAAACCGCGCCATCAGCAGCCGGTTGGTCGCATTGTCGTCTGCCACCAGCGCCCGCAGCCCCGCCGGCAACCGGGGCGGCCCGGTTGCGCTGGGCACCGCTGGCCGCAACCCGGACCGGGGCAGGGGCAGTTTCAGCGCAACGCTGGTGCCCTGGCCGGAGGCGCTCTGGAAATCGATCTCGCCGCCCATCAGCGCGACCAGTCGGCGCGATATCGAAAGCCCCAGGCCGGTACCGCCAAACCGGCGCCCGATGGAACTGTCGGCCTGTACGAATTCGTCAAAGACCCGGCTGCGTTCCTCGGGGGTCAGGCCGATGCCGCTGTCTGCAACGACAATCTCCAGCGCATCGGGGTTCGAACAGCGAAACGCGACCGATACATGCCCGCGCTCGGTGAATTTCACGGCATTTCCGACCAGGTTGTGCAGCACCTGCAACACGCGGTGTTCGTCGCCCATGCGGGGGCGTTGCGCGCTTGCCGTGAAGGTCACGGAAAAGTCGAGGCCCTTGGCTTCGGCCGGCAGTCGATGCAGCGACTCGACGCGGCCGGCAATATCGGCCGGGATGAAGGGTGCAATCTCAAGGTCGAGAAGCCCGGCTTCGATCTTCGAAAAGTCCAGAATATCGTTCAGGATCCGGGTGAGTGTCGCGCCCGAGGTCCGGATGATGCCCAGCAGTTCCCGCGCTTCGGGGTGCTGCACGCTTTCCTCGAGGATTTCGGCCATCCCCATGATGCCATTCAGCGGCGTGCGGATCTCGTGGCTCATGTTGGCCAGAAACTGCGACTTGGCGGCGTTTGCCGCCTCGGCCCTGATCCGGGCTTCGTGGAGCGCGGTAACGTCGCTGCCCGAGCCGCGATAGCCGACGAACTTTCCGGTCCCGTCGAACACCGGCGCCCCGTTGAGCTGGATCCAGGCCGGGTTCCCGCCCGGGCGCGGGATCATGCACAGCACGTCGCGAAAGGGCTGGTGGCTGTTCAGTATCGCCTGATACCGGGCAAGCTGCGTGCGAACGGTCGGATCCGCATCGCGGCCGATCATCTCGTTCAGGGTCCGGCCCAGAAAGGCAACGGTCGGCCGCCGGTCTACCGCGGCAAAGGATTCCGACAGATAGGTAAAGCGATGCAGCCCGTCGGTTTCCCAGAACCAGTCAGAGCTTACGCGGGCGATATCCTCGAACCGCTTCTGTGCGGCATCGCGTTCGGCAAGTGCGTGTTCAAGCTTCTTCTGGTGCTCGATCCGCGCGGATTCGTCATGCTTGCGTTCGGTAATGTCGCGGGCGATCACCACGAAGCGGGGGTCGTTTCCGGGTGACTTGAGCGCCACGCAGACGCTGAACCAGCGCTTGTCGTCGTGCACGTCGAAGGGGGGTGCCTGACCGGCTCGGCCGGCGTTGTGGTCATCCAGGCACTGGCGAAGGGCCTGATCGATGCGCCGGCAGGCGTGATCCGGCAGCGTGGCGCTCATGTGGCGGCCGATGTACCATTCCTGCGGGTGTTCGAGCTGCGACGAGCTTCCGTTGCGGGCATCGTGGAAATGCCCTGACAGGTCGAGCTCGAACAGCAGGTCGGGTATCGCCTCAAGTGTCGATTCCAGCGTGTTCCGGGCCGCGCTGGCCGCCCGCTCCTGCCGGCGCAGGTCGGTAATGTCGCGGTGAAAGGCAACAAGCTCTCCGGTGGGGGTGCGGCGCTCCATCGTCTGCAGGACACGGCCGTCCGGAAGGTTGAGTTCCAGCGTGCCGCCGCCAACGGCCCGGCCGGCCATCCGCTTTTCGAAGAACGCCTTTTCATTGCCGACGACGTCGGGAAACTGCGCGTTGGCGAGGGAGTGATTCAGCAGTTCCTCGAATTGCACGCCCGGCCTGATGACCGACTCTATCCGGCTGAAGAATTCCCTGTAGCGCTGGTTGAACATCACCAGCCGGTCCTGCGCATCGAACAGCGCAAAGGCATCCGGCAACACCTCCATCGCCTGCAGCAGGCGCTCGTGCGAGGCTCGCGCCTCGGCCTCGAGCGCCTCCATGCGAAGGGCGTATTCGCGTATCTGGGTGATATCGGTCTCGACGGCGACATAACCCGAAATGGTGCCGTCGTCGCCGCGCACCGGCGCGATGCTCAGATCGATCCAGTAGATGCTGCCGTCGCGCCGGGTCTTGCACAACTGGCCATGCACCGGCTCACCGGCCCTGAGTTGCGCGTCGATGGCCTGCGACCGCAGCCTGACCTCGACATCGTCCTGTTGCAGGTCCAGTGCGGTCCGGCCGATCACCTCGTTCAGGCTGTAGCCGCTCAGCCGTTCGTAAGCGGGGTTGATCCAGTCCACCCGCAGGTCGCGGTCGAGCAGGATGACGCCGCTGGAGGTGTGCATCGCAGCCGCGCCAAGCCGGTCGCGCCAGAGCCGCCGCAACGAAGGGTCGCCGGCCTCACGCAGGCCGACGAACACCCGCTCTGCCTTGCCGCGCACCGATACCGCTGCGCCCGCCAGTTTCAGGGGATAGCCGGCCGATGTCGTGACGTTTTCGGTCTCTCCGACGGCTTCGCCCTCGCAAAGCTGCCCGAACAGCCGGGTGAGCAGGCCGCCGTCGCGGGTCGGAAACGCTGCCACAAGCCCGGAGACGTTGACCGGAATCCCGGATTCGGCCCGGTTGAAGAGCGTTTCCAGACCGAAGGACCAGCGGACCCTGCCATCGGCAGGGTCGCATTCGATGGCCGCGGTGCAGCGCCCCGCGTCGAAGGCTTCGGCCATGAACCGCTCGCGTTGCAGATCGGTCAGATCACGCGCGCTGGCTGCAATGCTGCCCCGGTCCGATGCGGGCAGGGCAAACCGCCATTCCAGCCAGCGGTCCGCGCCGGCAGCATCGCCCAGCCGAACCACAACCGGTTCCGGCCGGGTACCGCCTGCGGCGGCGCTCAGGGCCTCGCTCAGCGCGGCCTGGCAATCGGGGTGATGAGCGGCCAGCCAGTCGGCCCCGTTTCCATGGCCGTTGCTGCCGACAAGCATTGTCCACGCAGGATTGCAGCGCAGGATCGTACCCGCGGGGTCAAGAATGCAACCGGGCGCCGGCGAGGTTTCGAAGAAGAACGCCGAATCAGCTTCGGTTTCCCTGCCTTGCTTCGCAAGCTCGTCAGTTGGACGTTCCGGCGTGCTCCCGTGTTCGCAACCAGAAGCCATGCTTCACCGGATCTCTGGTCATGCTGCTGCGGTTCCCGGGGCGCTTGCACGCCCTTGTTCGATGATACACGCTTTCGAGGTTCTGTTAAGCCTTTTGCGAACCACAGCCTCCGATGCGCGGCAAATGGCGCATGGTTGCAGGGCCTTGCCCGGGCGGCGGGTTTGCGACGCCAGCCTGCCGGTCGGGGCATTCAAGCGCCCGATTCTGCGCAGCCGTGCAGCGCTCAGCCGGCCGCGCGCGCCTGTCGCTTGCGTTCGTGCGGGTCGAGGAAGCGCTTGCGCAGCCGGATCGCCTTTGGGGTGACTTCGACCAGTTCATCGTCATCGATATAGGCGATCGCCTGTTCCAGCGTCATCCGCACCGGCGGGGTCAGCAGCACCGCGTCATCCTTGCCGGCGGCGCGGATGTTCGTCAGCTTCTTGCCCTTGAGCGGGTTCACCTCGAGGTCGTTGTCGCGCGAATGCTCGCCGATGATCATTCCCTCATAGACCGATTCCTGCGGGCCGATGAACATGCGCCCGCGTTCTTCGAGGTTCCACAGCGCATAGGCAACCGAACTGCCGGACTCCATCGAAATCAGAACACCCGCGCGCCGCCCCGGAATGGGCCCCTTCCATGGTGCCCAGCCGTGAAAGACGCGGTTCAGGACACCCGTGCCGCGGGTGTCGGTCAGGAATTCGCCATGGTACCCGATCAGGCCGCGCGCCGGCACATGCGCGACGATCCGGGTCTTGCCGGCGCCTGCCGACTTCATCTCTGACAGTTCGCCGCGGCGCGGGCCGGTGAGCTTTTCGATCACGGCGCCGGTGAATTCCTCGTCCACGTCGATGGTGACTTCCTCGATCGGTTCGAACCGCTGGCCGTTCTCTTCGCGGGTCAGAACCCTTGGGCGCGAGATCGACAGCTCGAACCCTTCGCGGCGCATGTTCTCGATCAGCACGCCCATCTGCAGCTCGCCCCGTCCGGCCACGTCAAAGGCTTCGCCGCCCGGCGTATCGGTTACCCGGATCGCGACATTCAATTCGGCCTCGCGCAGCAACCGGTCGCGGATCACGCGGCTTTGCACCTTGGAGCCGTCGCGCCCGGCAAGCGGGCTGTCGTTTATGCCGAATGTGACCGAGATGGTCGGCGGGTCTATGGGCTGGGCGGGCAGGGGAACCTCGACCGACGGGTCGCACAGCGTATCGGCGACGGTTGCCTTGCTCATGCCCGCAACGGTGACGATATCGCCTGCCACGGCCTCGTCGATGGGCTGCTGGGCAAGGCCGCGAAAGGCAAGAATTCTGGAGACGCGGAAGCTTTCGATCTGGCTGCCGTCACGCGACAGGGCCTTGAGTGTCGCGCCCGCCCGCAGGCGCCCCGCTTCGACCCGGCCGGTCAGGATGCGCCCCAGATAGGGATCGGCCGAAAGCGTGGTTGCAAGCATGCGGAACGGTTCGGCCTCATGGGCGATCTGCGCGGGCGGCGGCACATGGGCGACGATCAGCCCGAACAGCGCCGACAGGTCCGTGCGCGCACCGTCCAGCGCGGCATCGGCCCAACCCGCGCGGCCGGACGCATAAAGATGCGGGAAATCGAGCTGTTCATCGCTCGCGCCCAGCCCGGCGAACATGTCGAACACCTCGTCAAGCGCACGGTCGGGTTCGGCATCGGGTTTGTCGACCTTGTTGAGCACAACGATCGGGCGCAGGCCCAGCGCCAGCGCCTTGGCGGTGACGAACTTGGTCTGCGGCATCGGCCCTTCGGCGGCATCGACCAGCAGCACCACGCCGTCAACCATGGACAGGATGCGTTCGACCTCGCCGCCGAAATCGGCGTGGCCGGGGGTGTCAACGATGTTGATGCGGGTGCCCTGCCATTCGACCGAGGTGCATTTGGCCAGGATGGTGATGCCCCGCTCGCGTTCGATGTCGTTGGAATCCATCGCGCGTTCGGCCACCGCCTGGCCTTCGCGGAAGGCGCCGGACTGTCGCAGAAGCTGATCGACCAGGGTTGTCTTGCCGTGGTCGACATGCGCGATGATCGCGATGTTTCGCATGTCCATGGGGCGTCTCCGGATGCTGCGGCGCCGCAATAGACCGGATTCGGGCCGAGCGCCAGCCTTGCCGGCAACCAAACGGGCGCAGATCAGGGCGCGTTGGCCGCGCTTGCCGCGCCGGCCTGCAGCCGCGCCAGCCCGGCGGCGAAGGCCTCGCGCGACATCTCGCCCACATATTTCTGCTGCAGCCGGCCCTCGGCATCCAGAAACACCGTGGTCGGAAGGCCCAGGGCGCCGTAATGGCGGCCCAGAATGCCTTCGGTATCGAGGATCACGATACCCAGTTCCAGCCGCTCGGTGGCCAGAAACATCCCGACCCGTTGCGGCGCCTCGCGCTGGTTGGCAAAGGCAACATCGATATCGGGGTGCGCCGCGGCAAGTTCGGCCATCATCGGCAGTTCGCGCCGGCAGGGCGCGCACCAGGTGGCCCAGAGATTGATGACCAGCGGCCTTCCCTCGCGGTCGGCAATGCGGATTTCGCGGCCGTCGATGGCGGTGAATACGTCGGTCGGCAGGGGAGGTGCCTGCAGCGGGCCGCGCAACAGCCCGGTTGCCTGCCAGGTGGCCAGCCCCAGCGCCAGCGCGATGATGGCAGGGCGCTGCACGCCGCGCAGGCCGCTGGATGCCAGAACGGTGACCACCACAAGCGCCACCAGCATCGCCTGCACCGAAAACCCGCCCTGCCAGAAGGCGACCACGCGCCAGGGCTCGGCGGAAAAGCTTTCCCAATGCGCCACGACATGGCCGAGCCTGCCGGCGACCGCCCCCCACAGCAGCGCCTGCCAGGACCAGGCATGCAGGCGTTCGGCAACATCGGGTTCCCGCCGCCGGGCAAGCCACCAGACGGCTGCCAGAAATGCGACAACACCCAGGATCGCCGCAAAGCGTTCGATCCCGAATACCAGCGGTCCCAGCCTGACGGCGTCCATGCGCAAACCTCCGGCCGCCAACCCTGCGCGCTCGGGCCGGGGCTTGCAAGCCGGCAACGGTAACCTTCTGGTCAGCGCCGCGGGCTTGGGCTACAGGGGGCGTCGGCACGGGCGGAGAACGGCATGGCACGGGTCCTGATCACATCGGCGCTTCCTTATATCAACGGCATCAAGCATCTGGGAAATCTGGTCGGCAGTCAGCTGCCGTCAGATCTTTACGCCCGCTACATGCGCGCCCGCGGGCATGAGGTGATGTTCATCTGCGCCACCGACGAACACGGCACCCCGGCCGAACTGGCCGCGGCAAAGGCCGGCAAGCCGGTTGCCGAATACTGCGCCGAAATGCATGCGGTGCAGGCCGGGCTTGCCCGCGGCTTTCGCCTGTCGTTCGACCATTTCGGCCGGTCTTCCAGCCCTCAGAACCATCGCCTGACCCAGCATCTGGCCGGGCGGTTGCGCGCGGCGGGCCTGATTGCCGAGGTCAGCGAAAAGCAGGTCTATTCCCCCGCCGACGGCCGCTTCCTGCCGGACCGCTATATCGAGGGGACCTGCCCCAACTGCGGCTATGAACGGGCCCGTGGCGACCAGTGCGAGGAATGCACCAAGCAGCTGGACCCGACCGATCTGATCAACCCGCGTTCGGCGATTTCGGGTTCGACCGACCTTGAGGTGCGCGAGACCAAGCACCTGTATCTGCGCCAGTCGGCGCTGCGCGACCGGATCGACGCATGGATCGACAGCCAGACCGGCTGGCCGGTGCTGACGACCTCGATCGCCAGGAAATGGCTGCATGACGGCGACGGGTTGCAGGACCGCGGCATCACCCGCGATCTGGACTGGGGCATCCCCGTCAGGGACGGCACAGACGACTGGCCGGGCATGGAAGGCAAGGTCTTCTACGTCTGGTTCGACGCGCCGATCGAATACATCAGTGCCACCGCGGAATGGGCCGAGGCCAACGGCCTGCCCGATGCGGCCTGGCGGCGCTGGTGGCGCACCGACGAAGGCGCGGATGACGTGCGCTATGTGCAGTTCATGGGCAAGGACAACGTGCCGTTTCACACACTCAGCTTCCCCGCCACCCTGATGGGGTCGGGCGAGCCATGGAAGCTTGTGGATTACATCAAGTCCTTCAATTACCTGAACTATGACGGCGGGCAGTTTTCCACCAGCCTGGGGCGCGGGGTGTTCATGGACCAGGCGCTGGCGATCCTGCCTTCGGACTACTGGCGCTGGTGGCTGCTGAGCCATGCGCCCGAAAGCAGCGACAGCGAATTCACCTGGGAGAACTTTCAGGCCAGCGTGAACAAGGATCTGGCCGATGTGCTGGGCAATTTCGTCAGTCGGGTAAGCAAGTTCTGCCTCTCGAAATTCGGCCCGGCGGTGCCTGACGGCGGGGAATGGGGCGACAGGGAAACTGCCCTGGCGGCCGAGATCAACCGGCGTCTGCGTGTCCATGAGGGGTGCATGGAAGCCATGGAGGTGCGCAAGTCGGCGGCCGAACTGCGGGCAATCTGGGTTCTGGGCAACGAATACCTTCAGGAGGCCGCGCCGTGGTCGGTCTTCAAGTCCGATCCGGCCGCTGCCGCCATGCAGATCCGCCTTGGTCTGAACCTTGTGCGGCTCTATGCTGTCATCTCTCGCCCCTTCATCCCCGATGCGGCGGCGGCGATGATGGCGGCGCTGGGCTGCGATGACTGGTCATGGCCCGAGGATGCCTCTGCCGCGCTGCGGCTGCTTGAACCGGGGCATGGGTTTTCGGTGCCCGACATGCTGTTTCGCAAGATCACCGATGCCGAACGCGACGACTGGGCGCAGCGCTTTTCGGGCACGCGCGGCTGAGCCTGCCTGCGCCTGTCCTTATCCGACGCGCGACAATGCACGCCCGAGGTTGTCGTGCAGGTCGGCGCGTTCCTCGGGGCTGAGAAAGGCGCCAAGCTCGACTTCGCGGCCGCCCCCCTTGAGGGTGAGGTAGTTTTCGACCGGGCCTCCCGCGGCGCGCAGGGTCAGCCGGACCCAGTAGGGGTTTGCATCCCAGGCACGGCGGGTGCCGCCGGGGTCGTGGCGCACCAGCTCCATGCGGTCCGACCACAGTGTGAGTTCCTCGTGCAGGCGCCCCCGGTCGCGGTTGTTGCGGCGCAGCGCATACCAGACGCCTGTCACCGTTACCGCGAAGAACGGCAGGATCCCCCACAAGGTTGGCGTACCCAGCAGGGCCAGCAGCGGTAGGGCGATCGCCGCACAGGTCAGCCCGATGAACAGCACGAAGCCTTCGGGTTTCAGCGAACGGTTGGGGTGCAGGCGCAGGCGCAGTGCCGGGCGCCCGCTGCCGCCGGAATGGGCGAAGGCCCCGGCAGGTGCCGGAGCCTTCAAATTGTCTTCGAGCCAGATCACCGGCATGGGCCGACCTTGTTGCCCCTCAGTGGGCGTGGCTGCGGTCCCAGTCCTCGCGCTTGGGCAGCGTTTCGAAGGTGTGCTCCGGCGGCGGCGAGGGCAGGGTCCATTCCAGCGTGTCGGCGTGCTCGTTCCAGTAGTTCTTTTCGGTCACACGGGCGCCATGGCGCAGCGTGTAGTACATGACGCCGATGAAGAACAGGAACGAGGCGAAGGCGATGAAGGCGCCGATCGACGAAATCCAGTTCCAGTAGGCATAGGCCTCCGGATAGTCGATGTAGCGCCGCGGCATGCCCTGCCGGCCGAGGAAATGCTGCGGGAAGAAGGTGATGTTCGAGCCGATGAACATCATCCAGAAATGCACCTTGCCCGCCCATTCCGGATACTGGCGGCCCGACATCTTGCCGATCCAGTAGTAGATCCCGGCAAACAGCGCGAATACCGCCCCCAGCGACATCACGTAGTGGAAGTGCGCCACCACATAATAGGTGTCGTGGTAGTACCGGTCCACCGGCGCTTGCGACAGCACGACACCGGTCACGCCGCCGACGGTGAACAGGAACAGGAAGCCGAAGGCCCACAGCATCGGTGTCTTGAATTCAACCGAGCCGCCCCACATGGTCGCGATCCAGCTGAAGATCTTGATGCCGGTGGGTACCGCAATGACCATGGTCGCCAGCATGAAATAGGCCTGCTGCGTCACGCTCATGCCGACGGTGTACATGTGATGCGCCCACACCACGAAGCCCAGCGCGGCAATGGCGACCATGGCATAGACCATCGGGAGATAGCCGAAGATCGGCTTGCGCGAGAAGGTCGCGATCACGTGGCTGATGATGCCGAAACCGGGCACGATGATGATGTAGACCTCGGGATGCCCGAAGAACCACAGGATGTGCTGATACAGCACCGGGTCACCGCCGCCGGCCGGGTCAAAGAAGGTGGTGCCGAAGTTGCGGTCGGTCAGCAGCATGGTGATCGCACCGGCCAGCACCGGCAGCGCCAGCAGGATCATCCAGGCGGTGATGAACACCGACCAGGCAAACAGCGGCACCTTGTGCAGGGTCATGCCGGGCGCGCGCATGTTCAGGAAGGTGGTGATGATGTTGATCGCGCCAAGGATCGACGAGGCCCCCGAGACATGGACCGCGAAGATGGCAAGGTCCATCGCATAGCCCGCTTCGGTCGTCGAAAGCGGTGGATAGAGCACCCAGCCAACGCCTGCGCCCAACTGTCCGTTGCCCCCCGGAGAGAAGACAGACGCCACCGCCAGCAGCGAGCCGACAACATAGAGCCAGTACGACAGGTTGTTGAGGCGCGGAAACGCCATGTCCGGAGCGCCGATGTGCAGCGGCATGAAATAGTTGCCGAAGCCGCCAAACAGCGCCGGAATCACCACGAAGAACATCATCAGCACGCCGTGGGCGGTGACAAGCACGTTCCAGATATGGCCGTTGGGCGTGCATTCGCCTTCCGGTGCCGGGCTCAGGAAGCGCGCACCCTCCATGCACATGTACTGAACGCCGGGGTCCATCAGTTCCAGGCGCATGTAGATCGAGAAGGCCACCGCGATGAACCCAACGATCCCCGAGGTGATCAGGTAGAGAATCCCGATGTCCTTGTGGTTTGTGGACATGAACCAGCGGGTGAAGAAACCGCGGTTGTCCTCGTGCCCGTGGCCCTGGGTGGCTGCGTCGGCCATGTATCGCTCCCGTTCCCTTGCTTCGCGGGGCTGCAGGGTGGCCCAAAGTCGAGTCCCCGATGCCCCTATTCTGAACGTCTTTTAGTGCGCGTGTCCGGGCAGAGCAATGGAAGGGATGCCGCAGCATGCCGAAAAACTGACGATGTCTCCGCCGGCTGCGGGGCCTTGACGCACCGGGCCGTTTCAGCCCGGCGCAAAGTGGTCGCGGAAAGTGCGGCGCAGTGCCACGTCGAGGTCGGCCATTGTGACCGGCAGCCCCAGATCGACGAGGCTTGTCACCCCGTGGCCGGTGATCCCGCAGGGCACGATGCCGTCATAATGCCCGAGGTCCGGCTCGACATTGATTGCAAGGCCGTGAAAGCTGATCCAGCGTCGCAGGCGGATGCCGATGGCGGCGATCTTGTCCTCGCGCATCGAACCATCGGCAAGGGCCGGCTTGTCGGGCCTTTCGATCCAGACGCCGACGCGCCCGTCGCGGCGCAGTCCGCGCAGGCCGAATTCGGCCAGTGTGGCCATGGTCCACCCCTCAAGGCCGCAGACAAACCGCCGGACATCGCGGCCACGCCGGTTCAGGTCCAGCATTACATAGACGATTCGCTGCCCCGGGCCGTGATAGGTGTACTGCCCGCCGCGCCCCGCGCGATGGACCTCGAAACGGCCGGGTTCGCGCAGGTGTTCGGGCAGGGCCGAGGTTCCGGCCGTGTAGAGGGGCGGATGCTCCAGCAGCCAGATCGCCTCGGGTGCGCGCCCGGCGGCAATATCGGCCACCCGGGCCTCCATCGCCGCCAGGGTCGCAGCATAGGGCTGCAAACCTTCGAATACTTGCCATTCCAAGGCCATATTGTGCCTCATAACCTTCGGCGTCCCCGGTCGCGGAACGGTGCCGCAGGATTTTGTTTTCGTGTCATCGGCCGCGCTGTGGTACCCTGCAAGCTGTCACATGCCGAACCGGAGTATTGAGATGATCACCAAGCGAATTGCAATCACCTGCCTTGCCGCATCCCTTGTCGTGGTGCCTTCCTCACGGCTGGCGGCCAGTGACGGGGTGGTGGGCGGCATCATCGGCGGCATCATCGGCGGCGCGATCGTGCGCGAAAGCCAGCGCTCCCGGACCACGACGACCGTGCGCACCGCCCCATCGGCCACCGCCGTGCAGCGACAGTCCAACCGCGATGTGCAGACATCGCTGAACTACTTCAGCTTTCCGGCAGGAACCGTGGATGGGGTGATCGGCCGCAACACCCGTGCGGCAATTTCGCAGTATCAGGCTTTCATGGGGTATCCCGCGACAGGTCAGCTGACCCAGTTCGAACGCGACTTTCTGGTGACCTCGTATCAGCGGGCCATGGCCGGCGGGCCTGTGACGGCCCAGCTTGTTGCCAGCCATCCGCAGGGCACCCGCGGCCTGCTGCTGCAGTTCCGCGACGAGATGCTGGGCGTAACCTCTGCCGCGGCCCCCGCGCCCGAGCCTGTGCGCCCGGCGCAGCCGGAAACCGCCGCGGTGCCGGTGCTGCCGAATTTCCTTGGCGGTGGTGTCGTGCAGCAGGCCTCCCTGGCATCGCATTGCAACCGCGTGAACCTGATCACCGGCACCAATGGCGGTTTTGTCACCGCCGCCTCCATGACCGATCCGGCGCTGGCCCTGGACGAACAGTTCTGCCTTGCGCGGACCTATGCCATCGGCATCGGTGAAGACCTTGGCGCCAAGCTGCCCGGCGTCACCCCGCAGCAACTGGCGCAGCAGTGCGAAGGCTTCGGCCCGGCCATGCAGGCGCAGATCGCCGCGGTTTCGGTACGCGGCGCGCCTCAGGTTCTGGCAGATGTCGGCGGCTTCGTCGTCGGTACCGGAATGGCGCCCGTACAGCTGGCCTCGAGCGCGCGGATCTGTCTGGGAACCGGCTACCGGGTGGACAACATGGACGTTGCCATCGCTTCGGCGCTGATTCTGGTGGCGCTGGGCGAACGGGGCTATTCCGAACTGATCGGCCATCACCTCCATTCCGGTTTCGGGGTGAATCGCCGCACCGATCTGGCGCTGGAATGGTACGACATGTCGGTTACGGCCGCCAAGTCGGGCGAACGCTCGCCTTTCGCGCCCGGCCAGAGCGACCGGGCAGAGGTGATTCGGGCTGCATCCGAGATGATCGGCGGCCGCAGCCCCGGTGCCATGCCCGCGACATCGCCGGCGGCCCTGCCCAGTTTCGGCATTCCGTCGCGGAACTGACGGATCGGGAATAACCCCTTCACAACGACGGCGCGAGCGGATATGAGGCGCTCGTGTCGTCGCGGGCGGTCGTGGCGGAATTGGTAGACGCGCAGCGTTGAGGTCGCTGTGGGGTAACTCCCGTGGAAGTTCGAGTCTTCTCGACCGCACCAGACGCCTGAACCCAGGTGTCCTCTTCGACGGGCGCCGCATCAGGCTGGCGGTGCCGTGGTCGACACGCGGCATGCCGGAACGCAGCGGTCTGCTGTTGGCCTTGGCGGAAGCTTGCAAGCCCGATTGCGAAGTCAGTTCGTCAGTTCGGTCCGATAGACGAAACGCCCCATGGGAAAAGTCGAATCGGCGCATTCGAAGCAGCGACCGGCGTCCGACAGGTATCTGCGCCGGATGAACAGCGCCGGTGAGTTCGGTTCCGCATCCAGGCGCTCTGCAAGGTCCGCGGAGAGTGCGCAAGCCGACACATCCTGAACGATCCTTGCAACGCGCACCCCGTAGATCTGTTCGAGCGTTTCCACGATCGAACGATCCAGCTTCCAGGCGGCCTCACGGACGCGGCCATAGGTGGCGTCGACGTGAACCTCGACGTGGCACATCGGCCTGTCCGGCCGTCGCCGGTCGAACCGGAATCCGTCGATCCGGACGAACGACTGGCCAGGGCTGCCCTGCATCAGGCCCGCCAGGCCTTCGTCGGCGACCACATCCTCTACCTGCGTCACACGGATCGGCGTGCCCTGGGCATGCCGGACAAGGTCGTTGATGGACGAATAGGTTTCGAAATGCTGCGTTGCCGGTGTCGTGCGCCGCACGATGCTTCCTATCCCCTGACGGCTTTCGATCAGGCCCTTCCTGCGCAGCTCGGAAAGCGCCTCGCGAACGGTGTGGCGACTGGCGCCGAAGCTTGCGCAGAATTCCGCCTCGGTCGGCAGTCTGCTTCCCGGTGGATGGGCACCATTGACGATGGAATCCTCGATTGCCTGCGCGATCTGGCGAAACATGCTGGTCGAGCGTGCTGTCATTCGTCCACCGTTCGTGCCGTTGCCCGTCGTTCCGGGTTCCATGCCGACGGGCCCGAAAGGGTCAGGAAATGATGCCCCGTGCGCGAAGCGACGCAAGCTGTGTTGCTGTATAGCCGGCAGCAGAGAGGATGTCATCGGTGTGCTGCCCCAGGCGGGGGCCGGCGGGAACGACGGTGTTGTTGTCGCCGGTATCGAAGGGCGACCCGACCAGCCGCAGCGACCCGCCGGATTCGGACCTGGCTTCGACCACCATGCCGCGCTCTCGGGTAAAGTCGGCTTCCAGCGCCTCGGCCATGTTGGCCACGGGCGCGGCGGGTACGCGGCCTGCAACGCGTCCCACCCAGTCAGCGGTCGTGAGTCGGGCAAAGAGCGGGTCAAGTTCGGCTTCAAGCGCCGCGCGGTTGGCCAGCCGGTCCGGAAAGCTTGCAAAGCGCGGGTCTTCTGCAAGCTGCGGCACCTCCAGGACCTGACAGAGCGCGGGAAAGAACTTTTCCTTGTTGGCCATGATGAAGATCCAGCCATCCGCGGTCGGAAACAGCTGGCAAGGTACCAGCGAAGGGTGCGCCGACCGGGCAAGTCGCTGCGGCATGGCCCCGGTGTTCAGCGCCCAGGTTGCAAGGTAATTCAGGTTCGCAAGCCCCACATCGTAAAGGCAAACGTCGATATCCCTGCCCTTGCCGGTGCGGCGTGCTTCCAGCAATCCCGCCGCCACCGAAAGCGCCTGCGCGTAGCCGGTCATGAAATCGACGATCGACAGGCCGAACCGTGCCGGGGGCGATCCCGGATCGCCGTTGAGTGCAAAGTAGCCGGTTTCAGCCTGCACCAGATAATCGTAGCCCGGCCAGGCCGCACGTGAACCGGTTCTGCCATAGGCGGACAGGTGGCAACAGACGATTGCCGGGTTGACGTCGGACAGGGCCGCATAGGTCAGGCCCAGCCGCGCAGGCACATCGCCGCGCAGGTTGCATGCGACAGCATCGGCCGTGCGGGCCAGGTCGCGGAACACCGCGCGCCCTTCCTCGGTCCCGAGATCGAGCGAAACGCTGCGCTTGTTGCGGTTCAGCGCATGGAAGAACAGACTTTCGGCCGTTTCGCCCATGCTCGGGTCGAAGTGGGGGCCGAGTGACCGCGTCACGTCGCCGCCATCGCGCGGGTTTTCGATCTTGATCACCTCGGCACCAAGATCCGCGAGCGCCTGGGTGCCGAACGGGCCGGCGCCATACTGCTCCACCGCGAGGATACGAACGTCGGTAAGGATCGCCATGCTTCGGTTCCATTGCCCGCAGTGCCGCGACAATCGGGCACGCGGGTTGACTTTATATGGATGTCCGTGCAACCTCAAGGCCGCGCGCGCCGCCTGCCGCGCCGCAGTTCCAGGGAGGATACGATGCGCCCGTTCAAGATATCTGCCGCCGTGGGGCGGCTTGCTGTCGCTGCCGTTGCCATGTCGATCGGAATGGCTGCGGTTCCTGCCGAAGCCGAGACGCGCTTTACCATCACGGTAGACACCGGCCCGAACCATATTCGCAACATCACCCTGCGTGTGTTCATGGAGCGGCTGACCGAGGCAACCGGCGGCGAACTGGTGGGCGAGCTGTTCGAGTCCGCACAGCTCTATGCCGCCCGGGACGAGGCTCGCGCCGTTGCGCGCGGCGACGTGCAGATGTCGGTTACCACGAACTCGGCGCTGTCGGCCTTCGCTTCCGACCTCAACGCGCTCGACATGCCGCTGTTCGTGGGACTGACACCCGAACAGCTCAGCCGCATCATCGACGGCCCCTTCGGGCAGATGCTCGCCGATCGCGTGGCGAACCAGCTTGGTGTTGTCGTGCCGGGCCGCTGGTTCCTGCTGGGTTATGCCGATACCTTCGGCGCTGGCCGCGATTTCGGGAGCTTCGAGGACTATCAGGGCGCGCGCGTGCGGATCTTCGGTGGCGCGGCCTTCATTTCGCGGCTTGCGGCCCTGGGTGCCGAGGGCCTGGCAATACCCTTCCCCGACGTGCCGCTGGCGCTGTCTCAGGGCACGATCGACGGGCTGTTGACCACCAGCGAAACCGTGCGGTCGGGCCAGCTCTATGAATCCGGGGTCAAGAGCGCCTTCACCGATAATGCCGCGGTGCTCTTCTACATTCCGATCGTCAACAAGGCCTTCCTTGACGGTCTCAGCGAAGCGCATCGCGCCGCATTCCTCGAGGCCTGGGATTCGGTGATCGACGAGCAGCGGTCCGAGGCGCTGCGCCGCCAGGCCGAAGCCCGCATTCACAACGAAGCCAACGGCATCGTCTACACGGACCCGACGCCGGAAGAACTGGCAGCGGCGAACGAGAAACTGCAGGCCATCGTGCCGTCCCTGATCAGCGAACTCAATGTCGATCCGGCGGTAATCGAACTGGCGCGGCAGCAGGCAGCCGCGGCGAATTGATACGCGGGACCAGGGCGCCTGCGGCGGCATTGTCCGATGCGGGCGCCACGATCAACCCAATTGCGGATCGATGGCATGGCCCGACTGCTTGCAGCGCTTGATCTCATCGAACGCGTCGTGATCGCGTTGCTGTCCGGGGCGGCGCTGGTTCTGGCCTGTCAGTCCATTGTCGCCCGTTACCTGATGCCGGGAATCCGGCTGGACTGGACCTTTGAGGTCATCATCTTCCTGTTGATCTGGTGCATGTTCCTGTCCGCCGCGCGACTGATCGGGGAAGGCGGGCATGTGCGTATCGATCTGTTCCTGCAGATGATGTCGATGCGCAAGCGCAACCTGCTCGGCGTCTTTTCCGGGGTCATTGGCATCGCGGTGGCGCTGCTGCTGCTGTGGTCGGGCATCCGGGTGGTGGAGGAATCGATCCGCTGGCAGGAACGAACGACGTCATCGCTTCGGCTGCCGCTCTGGATCTATTACCTTTCGCTGCCGGTGGGATCGGCGCTTCTGGCGCTGCGGCTTGTGGCAAGGACATTCATGCTCGCCACCGGACGGATCGACGACAGATCGGGGCATGAAACCCTGGTCTCATCTTCCGGGGAGGATGGCAGGTGACCACCATCGCAATGGTTGCCGGCATCGGTTTCCTTCTGCTGCTGGCCCTCGGGGTGCCGATCTATGCGGCACTGATCGGTGTCGCGACCGCGCTCACCCTTTGGGACGGGGGCACCCTGGCCGGTATCGGGCAGCGCATTCTCGACAAGATGAACTCGGCAACGCTGATGGCGATTCCGTTCTTCGTGATCGCCGCCGGGTTCATCCGGGGGGGCGGGATGGCACGCGCCCTGATCGACATGTCGGCGGCCTGGGTCGGCCGGCTTCCGGGCGGGGTTCCCATCGCTGCTGTCGTGGCGACGGGGATCTTCGCGGCGATCAACGGTTCTTCGGTCGCCACCGCACTGGCGATGGGAACGATCGTCGTGCCCGAGATGATCAAGCGCGGCTTTGACCGGAGCTTTGCCCTTGGTCTGACCGCGGCGGCTGGCACCCTCGGGATCCTGCTGCCGCCATCCATGCCGCTGGTGGTCTACGGGCTGATGTCGGAAACATCGGTGCCGCGTCTGTTTCTGGCGGGGGTGGTTCCCGGCTTGCTGCAGATGCTGCTGTTCTCCCTGCTGATCCTGGTCATGGCGCGTCACCGCGGCGGCAGAAGCGAGCCATTCGCCGGCTGGCGGCAGTTCGGCAAGGCAAATCTCAATGCGCTCCCGGCCCTGGTCGTTCCGGTGGTCGTGCTTGGCGGCATCTACGGCGGGATTGTCACGGTGACCGAGGCAGCGGCACTTTCGGCGGCCGTGGCACTGCTGATTTCCATCCTGGTGTACCGGTCGCTGCGGCTGGTCGAGATACCCGAAATCCTGGTCGACAGCATGGCGCGGGCAGCGGCGATCCTGGTGATCGTGGCCGGTGCACTGGTGCTTTCCTACTGGATCACGCGGTCCGGCATGGCCAACGATCTGGTCCGCTGGATAACCGCCTTCGACCTCGCACCCTGGCAATTCCTGCTTATCATGTGCGGCATACTGCTGCTGATGGGAACGATCCTCGAAGGCTATGCCATCATCCTGATCACCCTGCCGCTGACCTTGCCGATCCTGGATGCGTTGGGCATCGACAAGATCCATTACGCGATCATCATCACCATTGCGATCGAACTTGCATTGCTGACCCCGCCGGTCGGGCTGAACCTGTTTGTCATGGCCGAGGTCGCAAGGGCGCCGGTTTCGGAGGTCATGCGCGGCGTGCTGCCGTTCCTGGCGATGATGCTGGTGCTGCTGCTGCTGGTCGTGTTCTTTCCCGGTCTGGCAACCTGGTTGCCCGACCTCGTGCTCGGACCAGCCAGATGATTTCATCCGACCGTCGCCTTTCGCACGCCGACTGCATCCTGTTCGTACCGGGCAACAGGCCGGAACGGTTCGACAAGGCATTCGCGGCCGGCGCTGCCGGTGTGGTGATCGATCTGGAAGATGCGGTCGCGCCAGCCGACAAGCCTGCCGCCCGAAGGGCGGCTGCCGACTGGCTGGCGGCGCGACGTGGCGACGGGCAGGGCGGCCGGGGTGCGATGGCGCTTGTCCGTCTCAACCCGCCGGAAACAAGGGATGGGCTCGACGACCTCTGCATGCTGGCGGATCGGGGGTTTGCAGCGGATGCGCTGTTTCTGGCCAAGGTGGAATCCGGGCGCGATATCGCGCTTGCCCGCGCCCATGATCCGGAATCCCGGCCGCTTGCCGTAGCGGTGGAAACCGCGCGTGGCCTTGCGGCCCTGGCATCCATAGGGGCGGCGATGCGTCCCTGTGATGTCCTGGTCTTCGGGGGGGCCGACCTTGCTGCCGATCTGGGGGCGGAATTCGCGTGGGAGCCGCTGCTGTCGGCGCGCTGTGCACTGGTGCAGGCCGCGGCCGAGGCCGGGGTCGGCCTGCTCGATGTCCCGTGGCTGGACCTGAACGACACACATGCGCTTGCTGCCGAGGCTCGCCGGGTACGGGCGTTGGGGTTCAGCGGCAAGATTGCGATCCACCCCGCCCAGGTGGGCCCCATCCGGGCAGCCTTTGCGCCGGCACCGCAAGAGGTCGAGCGCGCCAGACGAATCGTCGCTGCGATGGCCGAAGGCGCCGGCGCCGTTCGCCTCGATGGTCGCATGATCGATGCCCCGCTTCTGCGGTCCGCGCAAAGGATGCTCGCGCGCGGGGGGTACGAACCGTGACCGATCCTGCCTGCCAATCGAATGCCAAATCCAATCCCGCATCTTCCGCCCAGCAAGGAGACCGCCATGGTCAAGACCCTCAGGAAAGTAGGTGAAAACCGGTATCGTGAAACCTTCGGGAGGTCCTATGAGGACTTCGGTATCGGCGATGTCTACGAACACCGGCCCGGCCGGACGCTGACCCAGAACGACAATACCTGGTTCACGCTGCTGACCATGAACACTCATCCGCTGCACTTCGATGCAGCCTTTGCGGAAAAGACCGAATTCGGCCGGCCGCTGATGAACAGCACCTTTACCCTGGCCGTGGTGGCCGGGATGAGCGTGAGCGACGTAAGCCAGAAGGCGGTTGCCAATCTGGGCTGGACAGACATCAAGCTGACCGCGCCGGTCTTTGCCGGTGACACGATCTATGCAGAGACGGAAGTCCTGGAAAAGCGGCCGTCAAACTCGCGCCCGAACCACGGGATCGTGACGGTTCGCACCCGAGGGGTGAAGGCGGATGGCACCGAATTCATGAGCTTCGTGCGGTCGGTGCTGGTTCCGTTCGAAGGTCACGGTGTCGAGGACATGGTCAATTACTGACAGCTGTCGCACTCACACCGGGCCCCGCGTGACGCAACCGGGAAAGAAAACGCCCCGGTCCATGGCCGGGGCGTTTCGATTTCGCGGCGCTGCGAACAGTCGCTCAGGCAGCCCGAGACATCAGGACCGCATCCACCTGCTTCTGGGCGCCGGCCTCGTCAACGCCGCTGACGGCAGCGACTTCGCGGGTCAGGCGTTCGAGCGCGGCTTCGTAAAGCTGACGTTCCGAATAGGATTGTTCGCGCTGGTCATCGGACCTGTGCAGGTCGCGCACCACTTCCGCAATCGACAGCAGATCGCCGGAGTTGATCTTCTGTTCATACTCCTGCGCGCGGCGCGACCACATCGCCCGCTTGACCCTGGCCTTGCCCTTCAACGTGTCCAGCGCCCGCGAGACCATGTCCGGCGAGGCCAGAGACCGCATGCCGATTTCGGTAGCCTTGTTGGTGGGCACCCGCAGCGTCATCTTGTCCTTCTCGAACGAGATCACGAACAGTTCGAGCTTGATGCCGGCGATTTCCTGTTCCTCGATCGAGATGATCCGGCCCACGCCATGCGCAGGATAGACCACGAACTGGTTGGGGCGAAAATCGGCCTTCCTGGTCTTCGACATTCGGTTCCTTCCTCACGTTTTCGGACACGAACACCGACACGCGGAAATCTGCTTCCCGCGATTCGGCATTCCTGGCGAAGAAATCTCATCGGCTGGGCGAGCAGTCCTGCCGCGGCACACGCTTGTCCGTTTTCATATCTGGCGCTTGCATACCACAAAAACGCCCCGAATCAAAGAGGCCATGCCGGCAATGCCGCTGTCGGCATCGCCGGGGCGCTGGCAGGGCCGGCCCGACAGGGCGAAGATGCGGCTTCAGCCGCCTTCGCCGGGGTTCGGCGAAAAGTATTTGTCCATCTTGCCCGATTCGCCGTCGCGTTCCTCGGCGTCGGGCAGGGGATCCTTGCGCGAGATGATCACCGGCCAGAGTTCGGAATACTTGCGGTTGAACTCGACCCACCGGTCCATGTCGGGTTCGGTATCGGGCCGGATGGCATCGGCGGGGCATTCGGGTTCGCAAACGCCGCAATCGATGCATTCGTCGGGGTGGATGACCAGCATGTTCTCGCCCTCGTAGAAACAGTCCACCGGGCAGACTTCCACACAGTCGGTGTACTTGCAGGCGATGCAGTTGTCGGTCACGACATAGGTCATGGATCGGGCCTTCCTGTCTGCGGCACAGACGAGGTAATCCGGTCCTCTCCGGCATTCAAGCCGGGGCGTGGCCTGACCGATCCGTCCGCGGCGCTTTGCCCGTCCGATGCGGGCTCTGCAAATGCGTAAAGCGCCCGTGCTTCGGTGGCAGGGCCGCGTCGGTCGCCAAGGGCGCGGATGTGCACCACCCGCACCGCGCCGGCAAGGCGCAGCGTCAGCGTGTCGCCCGGGCGCACGGGCCTGGCCGGGCGGGTCGTGCGCTGGCCGTTCACGCGCACATGCCCGCCGGAAACCTCGCGGCTGGCAAGGCCGCGGGTCTTGAAGAACCGCGCATGCCACAGCCATTTGTCGAGCCGGATGGCCTCGGGCAAGGCATCCGTCCCGTCGCTGTGCTTGCCGGGGTTGCGGGTTTGCGGCGATGTCACTTTCGATCCCGCAGGCCCATCAGCGCCTGCGCAAACGGGTTGTCCGGGTCGATCCTGTCGTTGCGGGCCGGGCCGGAGGAAAAGCTTCGCGGGCCTTCCTCGCGCGGTTTTCGCGGCGCCTTTTCGTTCCGGCGCTGGCCGGCTGCTTCGGCCTTTCCGGTGCGCTTTCCGGGCTTTTCGCGCTTCGGTCGGTCGGGGTTTTCGGGCCGGTCGCCGGCCGGGGCGGCGCTGGCTTCGCCAGAGCGGGGTGCCTTGCCGGTGCTGCGGTTGCCGTCGTGGCGCGGGCCGCGCGGGCGATCGCCGCGCGGGGGGCGGGCACGGCGCTGGAAGGTGTAGAAGACCTCGAGCTCGGCCGCAGCATCAGGGACGGGCCGATCTGCCGATTCCGGGCCGGCGGGCGTTTCGCTGACAGCGGCCGCATCCGCGGGCATGTCGGGTGCCGTGTCGGGTTCCGGCGCTGTGTTCTCTGAGGTTTCCGAAGCGGTGGGCGCACCCTCTGTCGGCGCTTCGCCCTCGGCTTCCGGGGGCGTCACATCTGCACTCGCAGCTTCCGCCGGTGCATCTGCACCGTCGGTCTCCGGTGCGGCCGCAGCGGGGCGCGGCTTTGGCCGCTCGCCCCGGCTGGCCTCGAAACCGAGCCCCTGCATGAGCTCGGCGAACTGTTCCAGCGTCAGCCCGGTTATCGACAGCATGTCCGGCGTCGCCTCGAAGCCGGCCTTCCCGTCACAGCCGCGCAGCATGTCGGCCAGCCGTTCGAGCATGTCGATGCGAATCGCCCGCGTACCGGCGGCGTGATAGCCGGCAAGCAGCAGCTGCGCGCGCGGCAACCCCGGTGGGGTTGGAATCGTGACCAGGCCGGGAGGCGGGCTTTCGGGGAATTCGTCCAGCCCGTTGGCAAGCGACCACAGCACCAGCCGCAGCCGTGTCGGCGCCGGCTTGAGCAGTGCCGGCATGAATATGGTGTGCTGGCCGAAGCGGATGCCGTGCCGGCGCAGCGCTGCGCGGGCGTTCTGATCCAGGTCGCGCACCTCGGCGGAAACCGCCGCTCGGGGCATAACCCCCAGGGCCTCGACCATCCGGTAGGCGAAACCGCGCGTCAGCCCGGTGAGCGCTTCGTCGCGCTGCAGACCGATCAGCGGCTGGAACAGCGCCGCGATACGCCGTTCGATGAAATGCTGAAGGCGCCTGCGCACCTTTTCAGCCACTTCGCTGCCGGCTTCCTCGTCCACGAAGGCTTCGACCTGTGGCTTCAGCGGCTCGGGCCCGACGACAAGCTTGCCGACGGCGGTGTCGCCCCACATCAGCCCGCCCTGTTCGGTCAGGTCCATTTCGGTGTCGGGACTGTTATAGAACCGTTCCGCCCGAAGGATGAACTGCGGCATCAGCGCCGCCTCGGCTGCCTGGCGCAGGGTGCGGGCCTCGTCCGGGCCTGCTGCCGCATCGCGCCGGAACCGGAACCCCTCGAGCCGGCCGATGAACTGGCCCTCGACCGTAACTTCGCCCTTGTCGTTGACCTCGGCCACGAGGTTCTCCCTCTGCTTCAGCCGGCGCATGAGAACACTTGTGCGCCGGTCCACGAACCGCTGGGTCAGACGCCCGTGAAGCGCATCTGACAGCCGGTCTTCTACCGCGCGCGTTTCGCTGCGCCAATGCTTTTCGTCCTCCACCCATCCACGGCGTTGCGCGACATAGGTCCAGGTGCGGATGAAGGCGAGCCTGCGGGACAGGGCGTCGATATCGCCGTCGGTCCGGTCGATGCGGGCGATGTTGCCGGCCAGCCATGCCGCCGGCACCTTTCCGCCGCCCGCCAGAAAGCCGAAGATACGGGCCAGCAGCCCGGCATGTTCAGAGGCCGAAATACCACGGAAATCCGGGATCCGGCACACATCCCACAACAGCCGGACCTCGGCCGGCCCGCGCAGCGCCGCCGCAACTTCGGGCATGTCGCTCAGGCTGCGCAGCGCGGTCAGATCCTCGGCATCGCGCATCCTTGTCAGCCACAGGTCTTCGGTGGGGGCTTCCAGCGATGCAATGAGCCGCGCCGCCGAACCGAAATCGAGCGTACTGTTGCGCCAGTGCAGCTTGCGCAGCGGTGTAAAGCTGTTGGCCTCGATGGCGCTGACAACCTCTTCGCCCAGCGGCCGGGCCTCGCCGGTGATGCCAAAGCTGCCGGGGCTGGTGTGCCGGCCCGCACGGCCGGCGATCTGCGCCAGTTCCTGCGGGAACAGCGCCCTGATACGGCGGCCGTCGAACTTGGCGGTCGAGGAAAACGCCACATGCCGAATATCAAGGTTCAGCCCCATGCCGATGGCATCGGTGGCTACCAGGTAATCCACATCGCCGTTCTGATACAGCGCCACCTGGGCGTTGCGGGTGCGGGGCGAAAGCGCGCCCATCACCACCGCACAGCCACCCTTCTGGCGGCGGATCAGTTCGGCGATGGCATAGACGTTCTCGACCGAAAACCCCACGATGGCGCTGCGCGGGGGCAGGCGGCTGATCTTCTTCATGCCGGTGTAGGACAGTTCCGAGAACCGTTCGCGGCGCTGGAAGCTGACGCCCTTGACCAGCGCGGCGATTGCCCCGCGCATGGTATCGGCCCCCAGAAACAGCGTCTCGTGCAGGCCGCGGGCGCGCAGCAACCTGTCGGTGAAGACATGGCCGCGTTCGGCATCGCCGCAAAGCTGGATCTCGTCCACCGCCACGAAATCGGCGCCGATTTCCAGCGGCATGGCCTCGACCGTACAGACCCAGTACTGGGTCCGGTCGGGCACGATGCGTTCCTCGCCGGTCACCAGGGCCACCACGGACGGGCCACGAAGGGCCACGATCCGGTCATAGACCTCGCGCGCAAGCAGCCGCAGCGGCAGCCCGATGACCCCGGTGCGATGGGCAAGCATGCGTTCGATGGCGTAATGGGTCTTGCCGGTGTTGGTCGGCCCAAGCACCGCCGTTGCCCGCGACTGTTCGCGCATCACTTTCGAATCCTGCCTGCGTTACCGGCCCGGTGCAATCGGAGCGCCGATCAGGCGTCGGTTCCGGACAGGCGCCGTTCGAGCCTTTCGAGGGCACGTCTTATGACCGGCTCATGGGGATGTATAGCATGGGCCGTGCGAAACACCGTCAGCGCCTGTGCGTTTTGGCCGGTATCCTCCAGAATCATGCCAAGCCCGGTCATGGCCCCGAAATGATGCGGATTGAGCGCCAGTGCCATGGCAAGGTCATCCATAGCCGGGCCATAGTGCCCGCTGCGGAAATAGGCCGTGGCCCGCAGATGATAGGCTTCGGCAAAACCCGGCGCATGATCGATCGCGGCGGTCAGATGCTCGACGGCTGCCTCGTCGTCGTCGGCTTCGATGGCATCGCGGCCGCGCTGCACCAGAAGGTCCATCGCCGGCGAACCCGATTTCGACCATTCGGCCATCAACTCGCGTTCGACCCGCTGCCAGCGCGGCTGTTCCGGATCGGCGAGCTGGGCAAGCAGTTCGGCGACCTTTTCTGTCGCCGCGGCGGGCGGTGCCAGCCACAGCAGCGCGGCAAGGAATGCCGCCACGGCAGGATTGAGCATGGACCGAAGCGCGTTCATACTGCGATGTTAACGCGAAGCCCGGAGAAATCGAGTACCCGGGCGGTCACAATCGGAGGATTTTGCATGAGCGACGTGATCGGGGCGGCCGTGACGGCATTGAAGCAGCGCCTGCCGGCCGGCTTCGATGCCGGAACGGCGAAATTCGTCATCCCCGGCGAAGGGGCGATCATGCTCGATGCAACCGGCGTCCGGGCCGACGATGCCGCGGCCGATGTCACCCTGACCGCCGATGCCGACACCTTTCGCGGCATCCTCGAAGGCGAGATAAGCGCCACCGGCGCGTTCATGACCGGCCGGCTTTCGGTCGAAGGCGACATGGGGCTGGCAATGAAGCTCGGGTCGGCGCTGGGCTGAGCCCGGCGATGCAGCCTGCCCCCCTGCACGCGCTTGTCGCCGATGCGCCGCCGGGCGGGCGGGCAGTGTGGCGTCGCACATCGGACGGGGTGCGCCTGCGCATGGCATGGTGGCCGGGCGGCCCGAATGGCCGGGTCATGGTCTTTCCCGGCCGCACCGAGGTGATCGAGAAATACGGCCGCGTCGTCGCCGATCTGGTTTCGCGGGGGTATGGGGCCTTTCTGATCGACTGGCGCGGGCAGGGGCTTTCGGATCGCATGGCAGCCGACCCATTGCTTGGCCATGTGGACGATTTCGGTCAATTCCAGACCGATGTCGCCGCCTGGCGCGATTGCATCGCCGAACTGACGGATGGTGCGGGTGCTGACTTCGTGCTTGCCCATTCCATGGGCGGCTGCATCGCGTTGCGGGCGCTGGTTTCGGGTCTGCCCGCACGGGCGGTTGCGTTCAGCGCGCCGCTGTGGGGGGTACCCCTGCGCGGGGCGCTGCGGCGCGGGGTGGGGTTGCTGACCGCCGCGGGGCGTCTGGCGGGGCTGGACGAACGCCCGGTTCCCGGCGCCGGGATCGAGTTTCGCCTGTGGGAAAACCCGTTTGACAACAACGAGCTGACCACCGATGCCGAAACCTATGCCTGGATGCAGGGGCAGGTTCTGGCGCATCCCGCCTTGCGGCTTGGTGCGCCGAGCATACGGTGGCTGGGTGCCGTGCTGTCCGAGACCGCGGCCCTGTCGCGATTGCCGGCCCCGCCCATGCCGGCGCTTTGCGGCCTGGGCACGCGCGAACGGGTGGTCGACCCGGCCGCGATTCGCGCCCGCATGGCAGACTGGCCCGGCGGCCGGTTGATGACCTTTCCGGGTGCCGAACATGAATTGCTGATGGAGCGTCCCGAAACCCGTGACGCATTTCTTGCCGGGGTTTTCGATCTGTTCGGAACGGCGGGCCGAATGCCCGGCTGACCCGATGTCAGCGCAGCCACAGCCCGGCCTCGCGGATGCGTTCGCGGATCAGGCGTTCGGGGCGGGGCAGGTCGCCGCGGTCGAAGAGCGCGCGCACCTTGTGGCCCTCGCCTTCCAGGATCATGCGCCGGAACGGCCCGTGGCGGCGGATGACGCTGCGCAAGGCCGGGTCAGCGGCAAGCGTTTCCAGCTGCGCGACGACCGCATCCGGGGCGCAGGCGTAAAGCAGCGGCATCGCGCGGTAATGCAGGCTGACGCTGCCGTCGAGCAGGCCCTCGGGTATCGTGTGCCGCCCGCCGCCGAAGGAATGGATCACCAGCGGCAGCGCGATCTGGTCAAGCCAGGGGCGCATCGGCTGCAACTGCACCGGCTCGGGCCGGTTGTCGCGGATCTCGAGCGCATAGTCGAGAAACCGCTGGCCGAACTCCTGCGGGCAGCGGAAAAAGAACCAGCCGGCGTTGAAGTAGAGGTATCGCTCCCAGTGGCCTTCGGGCATTGCCGGGTCGAGCGAGCTTTCGAAGTCCAGCCCGAAATGGTCGTAAAGCGACCGCCAGATTTCGGTGTGGCCGGGGCCGTAAAGTTCGGGCTGCGGCCATGTCCCTTCGCGTGCCATCGAGGCGCAGGGGCGGTCAAAGTCGAACGGCACCCTGTCGGGCGGATCCAGAAACAGCGTGTCGGTATCGAAAAAGACAAAGGGCTCGCCCGGCGGCAGGGCAAGCAGCGCCTCGATCTTGTTGCCATAGGCATAGTCCTGCCCGAAGTGGCGCGATTCGAAAGGCAGGATTTCGGCGCCACAGCCGTTCAGAAAGGCCCGTGTTTCGGCGTCGCGGATGCTGGGGTCGTATTCCCACAGCGGCCCCGGCTGGGGTTCGGCCACGATCAGGCGCACCCCCGCACCCGGTCCAGCCGCACACAGGCTCGCCGCGAGAAGCGCGGCTTCGTACTGCAACCGCGCGGTCTGGCCGATCACCACGATATTGAACCGGCGCGGTTCCGGATGATTGCCTGTCGGCTCGACCATGCTGCGACGTTTCCCCCGCCCCGCCCGATGGGCCGGCGCGGCGGCCGGCCCCGGGTTGCGCCGACCGCTCAGCAGGCCGCGATGACGGTGATCTCCACCTTCAGGTTCGGCCGGGCCAGCTTGACCTGTCCGCAGGCCCGGGCCGGCGTGTTTTCCGGCACCACCCAGGCATCCCAGACCGCATTCATTTCCGCGAAATCCCCGATGTCGGCCAGCCAGACAATGGCCTGCAGGATGCGGTCGCGCGACGAGCCGGCCTTTTCGAGCAGCGCATCGATCCGGGCCAGGCAGTCACGCGTCTGGTCGGCGACCGTCTCGCCGTCCCCGACCTGCCCGCAAAGATAGACGGTACCGTTGTGTTTGACGATCTTGCTCATGCGCGGCCCGACGTCGATGCGTTCGATCATTGATCTGTCTCCCAGAGGTTGCCAGCGCGCAGGATTGCCCATCGGCCGCGGAATGCCAAGGGCGGACAAGGCAAAAGGCCCCGGGCAAACCTGCCCGAGGCCTCGCCCTCGCCCGGAGTGGGCCTTTCGTCAGCCTGCCAGATCGAAGCGATCGGCGTTCATGACCTTGGTCCAGGCGGCAACGAAGTCGCGCACGAACCTTTCGGTCGCGTCGCCCTGCCCATAGACCTCGGCCAGTGCGCGAAGCTGCGAGTTGGAGCCGAACACCAGATCGACCCGCGTCGCCGTCCACCTGACCGCACCGCTGGCGCGATCCCGGCCTTCGAACACTTCGGCTTCTTCCGACACGGGCTTCCACTCGGTCCCCATGTCCAGCAGGTTGACGAAGAAGTCGTTGGTCAGCGTGCCGACCCGGTCGGTAAGGACACCGTGCGCGGTACCGCCGTGGTTGGCGCCAAGCACCCGCATGCCGCCGACCAGAACGGTCATTTCCGGCGCCGTCAGGGTCAGCAACTGGGCCCGGTCGACCAGCAGTTCTTCGGCCGAAACGGTAAAGCGGTTCTTGAGGTAGTTGCGGAAGCCGTCCGCGACGGGTTCCAGCACCTCGAAGGATTCCGCGT
>SKWP01000363.1 GCA_007128865.1 Paracoccaceae bacterium | reverse complement strand
TTCGGGCTTCTCTACCTGGGGTTCGCGGTGATCCTGATCCTTGCCGCGGTTTGGCTGGGGCTGTGGTATGCCGAACGGCTTTCGCGCCCGGTCGGCCGGCTGGCCGGTGCGGCCGAGCGGGTGGGGCAGGGCGATCTGGACATCCGCGTTCCCGAAGAACGCGACGATGACGAGATCGCGATGCTGGGCCGGGTGTTCAACCAGATGACCCGCCAGCTCAAGCGCCAGCGCGACGCGCTTCTGGACAGCAACCGCCAGACCGAGGCGCGGCGGCGGCTGTTCGATTCGGTGCTCGGTTCGGTGACTGCCGGGGTGATCGGGCTGGATGCCACCGGGCGGGTGGATTTCGTCAACCGGGCGGCGCAGCGGCTGCTTGATGTCGATGCCGCCCGCGCCAATGGCCTGCCGCTTTCCGAAGCGGTGCCCGAATTCGAACCGCTGCTTGACCGGTTGCGCCAGAGCGCCGGCGGCATCGCACAGGAAGAGCTGCGCATCAGCCGCGGCGGCCGGCTCGAGACGCTGCTGGTGCGCATGTCCACCCGCAGCGCCGGCGACGGCCGGCTCGAAGGCTATGTGGTGGCCTTTGACGACGTGACCGAGCTGGTCAGCGCCCAGCGGATGGCTGCCTGGGGCGATGTCGCCCGCCGCATTGCCCACGAGATCAAGAATCCGCTGACGCCGATCCAGCTTTCGGCCGAACGTATCCGGCGCAAGTTCGCGCCGCTGGTCGGCGACGAGGCCGAGGCGCTGCAATCCCACACCGATGTGATCGTGCGCCAGACCGGTGATTTGCGCCGCATCGTGGACGAGTTTTCGCGCTTTGCCCGGATGCCCGAACCCGACCGGCGCAGCCATGATCTGGTTGCGATCCTGCGCGATGCGGTGCTGCTGCAGGAAGCCGGCCAGCCCGATGTGCGCATCACCGCCGATCTTCCGGAAACACCGCTGGTGCTGGAAGTGGATGCGACAATGCTTTCGCAGGCGCTGACCAACCTGATCAAGAACGCCGGCGAAGCCACCGAAACCCTGCGCGAGAGGGGGGCGCCTGACGGTTATGTGCCGCAGGTTCGGGTATCGATCGAGGTGCTGCCGGATGCCGCGGTGATCCGCATCGCCGACAACGGCATCGGCCTTCCCGAAGACCGCGCGCGGCTGTTCGAACCCTATGTGACCACCCGCGACAAGGGCACCGGCCTGGGCCTGCCGATCGTCAAGAAGATCGTCGAGGAACATGGCGGCAGCCTGCGGCTGCACGATGCGCCCGCCTTTGCGGGCTGCGCGCATTCCGGCGCGCTGGCCGAGATCCGGCTGCCGCTGCTAACCGAAACCAGGCCCCCGCTGAAGAAGGGGCGTTGACCTGTCGAGGAGACCGGGCATGGGCGATATCCTGATTGTGGACGACGAACGCGACATTCGCGAACTGATTGCAGACATCCTGCGCGACGAAGGATTTACCACACGGCTGGCCGCCACCTCGGACCAGGCCATGGCCGAAATCAATTCCGAGCCGCCGGCGCTGCTGATCCTCGACATCTGGCTCAAGGACAGCTCGATGGACGGCATCGACATCCTGATGCGGGTCAAGCGGTCCAACCCGGACGTGCCGGTGGTGATCATCTCGGGGCATGGCAACATCGAGATCGCGGTCGCGGCGATCAAGCAGGGTGCCTATGACTTCATCGAAAAGCCCTTCAACATCGATCAGTTGATGGTGGTGATCAGCCGCGCGATGGAGGCGTCGCGCCTGCGGCGCGAGAATCAGGAGCTTCGCCGCCGCGACACCACCAGCGCCGAGATGGTCGGCTCCTCGCCGTCGCTGCGGACGTTGCGGCTGCAGCTTGACAAGGTCACCAAATCCAACGGCCGGGTGATGCTTTCGGGGCCGCCGGGATCGGGCAAGGAAATGGCCGCGCGCTACATCCATGCCAATTCCAACCGCGCCGGCGGGCCGTTCGTGACCGTGACCTCGGCATCGATCGAACCCGACCGCATGGAAGAGGTGCTGTTCGGGCGCGAGGCGCAGGGGCGCGGGGTCGATCAGGGGCTGCTGGAACAGGCCCATGGCGGGGTGATCTATTTCGACGAGGTGGCCGAAATGCCGCCCGGCACCCAATCCAAGATCCTGCGGGTGCTGGTCGAACAGCAGTTCATGCGGCTTGGCGGAAGCGACAAGGTAAGGGTGGACCTGCGGGTGATTTCCTCGACCACCCGCGACCTCAAGGCCGAAATCGCCGCCGGCCGCTTCCGGCAGGAGCTGTTCGACCGGCTCAATGTGGTGCCGATCCCGGTGCCGTCGCTGGCCGAACGGCGCGAGGATATCGCCGAGCTTGCCAGCTATTTCATTGCCCAGTTCAACCGCAGCCAGGGTTTGCCGCTGCGGCCGCTTTCGGACGAGGCGCTGGCGCTGCTCCAGACCATGAGCTGGCCCGGAAACGTCCGCCAGCTGCGCAATGTGATCGAGCGCGCCCTGATCCTGGGCGAGGGCGGCGGCCCGATCCTGGCCCGGGAACTTCAGGGCGAGGCCGAGGCACCGGGCGGCGGCGGCGATGCGGGGCGGCTGGTGCTGGCCGGGGGGCTGGCCACGCTGCCCCTGCGCGATGCGCGCGAGCTGT
>SKWP01000165.1 GCA_007128865.1 Paracoccaceae bacterium | reverse complement strand
CTCGTTCCTGATGAGGTTACAAGCATTTATCATCCTGTAATCGAAATCAAGCCCGACAGCCCACCTGAGTCTGTCCTGAACCGCAAAAACCATACCTCCCTGATTGCAGCCGATGTCGAGCAGGGTCTTTCCCTCGAAGTCGAACGGAAGATGCTGCAGACGCGTCTGCGGGCTGCGCTGGCCGGCGAAGGTTTCACCGTCGATGGTGATCTCGTGATAGCCGGCGGGGAATTCGCGGGCAGAGTAGCTGGAACCGCTGGTCTTCGTATATCCAAGAATATTCAGTATCCGTGCACGCCGCGCAGCAGAATCATCTGCAGCATCCTGCCATTCCTGACGCTGAAACACATATGCTGGCTTCGAGGTCCGCGGAGTCCGTCGTCGTAATGCCCTGTAGGCCGGTGCCAGAAAGGGAATGCGTTTCGCATATGTTTTCAACGTCATGATCGACGACATTCCCTACTACTCCTCATAAGCCTGAATGGGCATGCTCTGATCAGGCAGGCGGAATTTTCAATCTGACAACATGAAACACAGAACGCAAGTATGATCACCACGGAAGCACCGCATCACGCCCCCCTGCGCCGCGGCAGCACCGCCCCCAGCGCCGCGCCGGCCAGGAAGCCGCCCAGATGCGCCTGCCAGGCGATGCCGCCGGGGGTGGCCCAGATCATCGCGAGGTTGAGCGCCACCAGGATCGCCGCCGGCAGCGCCACCGCCAGCGCGCAGGCCCGCAACCGTGCCATCCGGCCGCCGGGGGTGTCGCGCAGCGCCTCGGCGGCATCGAGCGCCACCCAGGCCCCGGCCAGGCCGAAGAGCGCGCCCGAGGCCCCGACCATCGGCCGCGGCGTGGCGGCCAGAAGCGCAAAGCCCGCCGCCCCGCCCAGCACCGACACCGCCCACAGCAGCAGGAACGCCCCGCCGCCGCGCAGCCGCGCCATCAGCGGCGGCCCCAGCGAGGCCAGGGTGATCATGTTCACCGCCAGATGCACCGCGCCGCCGTGCAGGAAGCCGTAGCTGGCGAACATGGTCCAGGGCTGGGCGGCAAAGTTCGGCCGCCAGTCATGCAGCAGCCCGATCCAGAAGGCGCCGTACTGATAGGCCAGCTGGCGCCAGCGCGCGCCGCCCCACAGCCCGTGGTCGGCACCCTGCAGCACCAGCTCGGGCAGGCTGAGGATCGCGATCAGCGCCAGGACCAGGCCGGGCATTGCCGGCAGCGCGCGCCGCACCGCGCCGGCCGGTCAGAGCCGCAGGTCGAACTGCCGCCCCAGGGTCAGGAACACCGAGGGCGCGGCGCTGCGGCCGACCCCCTGTTCCTGCCGCACCCGGTAGTTCGCGCCCAGGTTCAGCGCCCAGTCGCGGGTCATCTGGTGGCTGTAGACGGCGTTCAGATCGGTGCGCCGCAGCCGGTTCTGGGTGGCGGTGGCAGAGCTCTGGCTGTAGTCGAAGCGCAGCGACACCGCGGAATTCTCGTTGATCGCGTGGCGATAGGTCAGCCCGGCCAGGGTGCGCAGCCGGGTCTCGTCGGCGCTGGTGGTGGCGACGCTGCGCGCCAGCCGCGCGGTGATGCTGCCCGCCGGCAGGTCGCGCCGCCAGGCCAGATCGCCGATCGCCTCGGTGCGGCCGGCCGGGGTGCGGGTCAGCCCGATGCTGCCGCTGATCTCGCCGTCGGGGCGGTCGAGCTTGCGGCCGACGCGCAGGGTCTGGCGGGTGCCGGTCTGGTCGCGATCGGCGTTGAAGCGGGCGCTGATCTCGCCGTCGGGCAGTGTCTGCACCAGCCCCAGCCGGCCGGTGGCGCCCTCGCGGCGGGTGGTGACGCCGAATTCGCGGCTGTCGATGCGCCGCCAGCCGAGCCCGGCATCGAGCCGCAGCACCGGCGAGACGTCATAGGCCAGCCCCAGATCCAGCCGGTCGGTGATGCGCCGGGTCTGGGCGGCGTTTTCGGCCCGGTAGCGGTTGCGCCCGGCGCCCAGCGTGGCGGTGGCCACCGGCGACAGCTGCATGCGCAGGGTGGCGCCAAGCTCGTCGCGGCGGGTGTCGAAGAGGTCGGGGTTGGTGACCCCGGAATAGCCGATGCCGCTGTGGCGGGCGTTCAGCACCAGCCCCAGCGGCATGTCGCGGCCCAGTTCCAGCCGGCCGCGCAGCGCGCGCTCGGTACGCCGGCCGCTGCCGGTGAGATCCTCGAAATCCTCCGGCAGCACGATGACGCCGTCCTCGTCGGCGAAATCCGACAGCGCGCGCAGGAATTCCACCTGCGAGCGCCGGTAGCTGCCGCCCAGATCGAGCCCCGAGCGCGCCCCCTCGCGCGCATAGGAAAACCGCAGCCGCGGATCGTCGAAGCCCGAGATCCGCCCGCCCGGCCCGCGGCCGAAGCGCAGCGCGCTGCTGGCCCCGATCGAGAAGCGTTCGGTCCGGGTGTCGCTGTCGAGCCCCAGCGACAGCCGGGTGACCGACTGCAGGGTGCTGCCCTCGGCCGGGATCGCAAGGCCGAGGTTGCGCCCGGCCTCGAACCGCTGCTCGACCCCGCCGGTCAGCCGCAGCCCGCCCGGGTTCTGCTGGGCCATGGCCGGCATCAGCGCCATCACCAGCGCCGCGGTGCCGGCCGCGGCGAAGCGCG
>SKWP01000430.1 GCA_007128865.1 Paracoccaceae bacterium | reverse complement strand
CCCAGGCAGCAGCCGCGGCGCGCCCGCAGGCAGCCGCGCCATCCGCCGCCGGCCAGGCGCCGGCCAGTGCTGCGGCCGGAAAATCCTGATTTCACACGTCTTCATGTGATGGCAAGGGCTGTGGCGCCGCCGGGTGCCGCAGCCCTTTCGCCGGCTGCTGAAAAAGGAAACCGGGCAGTTCCCGGCGAGGAAACTGTTCCTGTTCCGCCATCCGAGCCGGAGCGAAGAGGGCCGCGCCCGGTCGCCATTGGAGCGCCATTGGTCCGAGCGACAATGGCGACGGGAGGGCGCCTTGGAACGCTGGGACAAGGCACTTTATGCCTGCCAAGCCCCTCCAGCGGTTGTGCTATTTGCGACGTTGCAATGCGCCCTCGTCGTGCCGGAGGCACGCCTTCGGCATGACCGAAGGGTCGGGCGCTGCCCGGGCTGGTCGCCCGGGCGGAACCTGTGGCAGGCGTGATGTAGAACAGTTTCCCGCGCTCGATTGTCGGGACGGGTAGGCGGGAGACTGCTTCAGCAGCCTGTTAGCCCTGGCGTCGGATGAGCCTGCGGCTTGCCGACCGCAGCCGAATTGAATGCGTCAGGCGCCCAGGAATTCACCCGGGCACATCATCGGCCGGTCGGATTGTTCGACCTCGACCAGCTCGGCGCCGTCGGGATCACCGGCAAAGCGCGCCCGCAGCCCTTCGGGTGACAGAAAGAACATCCAGCAATGCTGGCGTCCCGGTTCGTCGTCATAGACAAAACAGATCTGCTGGCCGGATTCGAACCACTGCCCTTCGCGGCATTCCTCGCCCAGAAAGCGCCAGATCACCCGGCGATCGGGCAGGTAGCGTTCGATTCCATAGGGCTGCCCGCCGATGCCATAGGTCAGCGTCCGCCCCAGCGTGTAGGCGTCGAACTCGGCCCCGGTTATGGGGCGGTCCTGCTGCTCCATCGCGGCGGCAGAAAACGCCCCCAGCAAGGCAAGGGCTGCGGCAAGGACGGGGCGAAGCGCGGTTGCAGTTCCTGTCATCAATCCCCATCCTGCCAGAAGCCCGGACGCATGCCCAGCCCCCTCAATCCGGCGCTGCGAAACGGGCGAGTGTGAGCGGGATGGCCTGAAACTCTCCATGCCTGGTCTTGCGCCGCTGGAGCGGGCGGGTCAGCGGATCGATCCAGCGCAAACGCCGGCAAAGCCGGGCCGCTGCCTGCCACAGCCCGTCCGGCGCACCCGCGCGATAGGCGTCTATGGCGGCAGAAACCTCGGCTGTCTCGCCCCTGCAAAGCGCGTAGAGGTTGAACACGAGGATCACCGCATCGTTGCGCAACCGGCGCCGGCTGCCGCTGTTGGGCGCGCAGCGTTCGAGATCGATCAGGGTGATCTGTCCATCCCGCCAGCAGAAATCGCGCGGGCTGGGGCGGCCATGCACATGCCCGGCGCGATGAAAGGCGGCCAGGGCGGCACCGGCCGCGGCGAAGGCATCGCGGCGCATCATTGGCGGCACGGCCGGGTCGGCAAACATGCGGTCAAGGCTCTGGCCGCTGTCGGCAGTGGCGATGAAATCAGGCCCTTCGGCCGCCAGCACCGGCACCGGAAGGCCGCACCCGGCCAATGCGCGCAGGGCGTTTCGTTCACGCTCCAGCGCCCGCGCCGGATCCCCCTTCTGCCAGCGCATCAGCCCCGAAAGCTGCTCGACACGCTTGATCCAATAGATTTGTCCGCCAACCTCGACCCGCTCGATCCGGCATTCCGAGGAACGCGCGGCAGCGGCCAGACGCGCGGAGATATCGGGCAAGGGGTGCGGCGGCGTGTTCATCGCGGCAATCTTTGCCCTTGCGCAACCCCGGCCGCAAGCCCGCGCGGGCGCTTGGGGCTTCCATCCCGTTGGCGGGCGTAATAGCAGGGGCAGGGTGAGCCTGCGGCCAGCAAGGGATCGGCCATGTCGTTCTTCAACAAGCTCAAGGAACGGATGTTCAGGTCTTCCGCACGGCTCGATGCCGGGCTGGAAGCGCTGGTCGACGAGGGCGAGCAGCCGACAACGGCCGAACCGAGCCGGACACCGCCCGAACCAGCGGCGCCGGCGACCGGGCCGGCCGGCGACGGGCCGGGGCAATCGCCGGGTCTGCTGGGCCGGCTGATGGGGCGCCGGGCCGAGCCGGAGCTGCCGCGCCGGGTTCTGGACGATGCGATGCTCGAACAGCTCGAAGAGGTGCTGATCCAGGCCGACATGGGCGTTGAAACCGCCATGCGGGTTTCGGCAGCGCTGGCCGAGGGCAATTTCGGCCGCCGCCTTTCGGTGCCTGAAATCAAGGGCCTGCTGGCACGCGAGATCGCCGCCATTCTGGAACCGGTCGCCAGGCCCTTGCCGCTTTATGCCTCGCGCCCGCAGGTGGTGCTGGTGGTGGGCGTCAACGGTTCGGGCAAGACGACCACGATCGGCAAGCTTGCAGCCCAGTTCCGCACCGCCGGCAAGCAGGTGATGATTGCCGCAGGCGACACCTTTCGCGCCGCCGCGGTGGAACAGTTGCAGGTCTGGGGGCAGCGCGCCGGGGTGCCGGTGATGACCGCGCCCGAAGGGTCGGACCCTGCCAGCCTTGCCCATGACGCGCTGACCCGCGCCCGCGCCGAGGGCGCCGATCTGCT
>SKWP01000142.1 GCA_007128865.1 Paracoccaceae bacterium | reverse complement strand
TCGGTCGGGCCTTGCGACGGGCTTGCGGCACGGCCGGCTTCGGCGCTAAGCGGCGGCGTCCGTCAGGAGTTTCGCCGATGCCGACCTTCACCGCGCTGACCAACCTTCCGGGCGAGGCTCCGGCGCAAACGCTGGCGGCGGCGCTGGAGCGGCTCGGGCCGCTGGGCGTGGGCGTGTTCGAGATCGAGGACGGGTCGGGGCGATGGGAGGTGGGCGGCTATTTCGACGCCCCGCCCGATCCGGTGGCGCTGGCGCTGCTGGCTGCGGCGCATGGCGCGGCCGGCTTCGCCGTTTCGGAACTGCCCGAGACCGACTGGGTGGCGAAGGTGCGCCGCGAATTGTCGCCGATCGAGGCGGGGCGGTTCTTCGTGCATGGCAGCCACGATGCGGAGAAGGTGCCGGCGGGGCGCATCGCGCTTCTGATCGAGGCGGCGATGGCCTTTGGCACCGGCCATCACGGCACCACGCTGGGCTGTCTGCGCGCGCTGGACCGGCTGGCCGACGGGCCGGCGCCCGGGGCGGTGGCCGACATCGGCTGCGGCACTGCGGTTCTGGCGATGGCGGCGGCGCGGGTCTGGCCCGGGGCGCGGGTGGTGGCAAGCGACATCGATCCGGTGGCGGTGGAGGTGGCCGAGGCCAATCTGGCCGTGAACGGCCTGTCCGGGCGGGTGGACTGCGTGGTGGCGCCGGGCTTCGACGATCCGCGGCTGGGCGGGCCGTTCGACCTGATCCTCGCCAACATCCTGATGGGGCCACTGCTCGATCTTGCGCCGGCAGTGGCGGCGCATCTCGCGCCCGGCGGGCGGGCAGTGCTGTCGGGGCTGCTGACCGGGCAGGCGGACAAGGTGACGGCGGCTTATGCCGCGGCCGGCCTTCTGGCCGAGGCGCGCGAGGATCTGGGCGAATGGGCGGTGTTGCTGCTGCGCCGTCCGCGATGAGCCGGGCACGATCGGACGCTGCAACGAACGAGGGCCGCGGCTGTCATGCGCGCGGCCCTCGGAGATGGTCTTCGGTGTCGCTCCCCTGCGGGGCGTCTTCGGTCACTGCAGCCGCTCCACCGCGGCATCGATGCTGCCACGGGTGAGGCCGATGTCCTCGAGTTCGCGGTCGGACAGGCGGTGGAGTTCGTTGCGGGTGACGCGGCGGTCGTTCCAGGTCAGAAAGCCGTCGAACAGCGAACGCAGCGAGAAGCCGCGCAGCGCCGCTGCACCGGCCAGCGGGCGGGTGGTGGTGAAATCGGTCATGGGTCTGCTCCGGGTGGTATGAGGTATCGCCTGACAGGGCCATTTCGGCCCCTGTCCCGATCGCAGTTAGGCGGCCGTTTCTGCGTCCGCAAGGGGGATCGTGCCGGCGAGCGATGCGCCCCGTGCATACCTGTCATGCCGCTGCTTTTGTTTTGTTAATCACATCTGCCGCGCAATTTCATGGCAGGTCTGGAAGCCGCCGGCGCAGCGCAGGATGCTGCAATGCAGCATTGCCCGCGCGGCGCGGCGGCCGTGGCCGGCGCGGAAATCCCGCTTGGCCTGTGTTCGCTTTTCGTGCTAACCGGGACGGCGAGGCAGGCGGCAGGGCAGCGGGCAGGAAAGGCCGGCAGGTGCGCGATGGGCTGAGGCGGGCGCCACAGGCGGGGCCGGAGCGGGCGGAGCCAGGGGTGCGGGTGCTGGGCATCGATCCCGGCCTGCGCAACCTCGGCTGGGGCGTGATCGAGCTGCGCGGCAGCCGGATGCGCCATGTCGCCAACGGTGTCTGCCGTTCGGAGGGGGGCGAGCTTGCCGCGCGCCTGCTGAGCCTGCACGGTCAGCTGTCCGCGGTGCTGTCCGCGCATGCCCCGGACTGTGCCGCGGTGGAGCAGACCTTCGTGAACAAGGACGCGGTGGCGACGCTGAAGCTGGGCCATGCCCGGGCCGTGGCGCTGCTGGTGCCGGCGCAGGCGGGGCTGGCGGTGGGCGAATACGCGCCCAATGCGGTGAAGAAGGCGGTGGTGGGCGTCGGCCATGCCGCCAAGGTGCAGATCGACCACATGGTGCGGTTGCAGTTTCCCGGCATCGCCCTTGCGGGGCCGGATGCCGCCGATGCGGTGGCGGTGGCGATGTGCCACGCCTTCCACCTTCAGGGCGGCGGGCGGCTGTCGGCGGCGATCGCGCGGGCGGGCGCGGGGGGGCGGGGATGATCGGCCGCATCGCCGGGCGGCTGGATCATCGCGGTGCCGATCATGTGCTGATCGATGTCGGCGGGGTCGGTTATGTCGTCCACGTCTCGGAGCGCACGCTGGCGCAGATGCCGCCGCCGGGCGGGGCGGTGGCGCTCTATACCGATCTGCTGGTGCGCGAGGATCTGCTGCAGCTGATCGGCTTTCCGACGCCGATGGAGAAGGAATGGCACCGGCTGCTGACCACCGTGCAGGGGGTGGGCGCGCGTTCGGCGCTGGCGCTGACCGGCGCGCTGGGGGCCGAGGGTCTGGCGCGCGCCATCGCGCTGGGCGACTGGTCGGCGCTGCGCGCCGCACCGGGGGTGGGCCCGAAGCTGGCGCAACGGATCGCCAACGAACTGAAGGCGAAGGCGCCCGCGCTGATGGCGATGGCCGGAAGCCTGCCCGCCGCCGCGCCGGCCATGGGCCTGCCCGATCCGCCGAC
>SKWP01000342.1 GCA_007128865.1 Paracoccaceae bacterium | reverse complement strand
GGTCAGTTCACCGAATTCGCTGTCGATGCGGTAGAATTCTCCGTCATAGGCCAGCAGCGTGCCCGCAATGCTCAGCCCGCCGTCGCGGGGTGACAGGGTCACATCCTGCGCGCCGGCCGTTGCGGCAAGGGATTGCAAGGCGATAATGGCGGCGAAACCCGCCGCCCACCGCGAGAATACAGACATCGGGACATCGCGTTGCCGTCAGTTTCCGGCGACCTTGATGTCCTCGAGCACGTTTTGCAACACGATAAACTGATCCAGCGCATCGCAACCCGGCATATCGATGCTGATTTCGGATAGCCGGGCAACCCGGTCTCCGCGGATCTCGAGCGTCTGGCCGATCATTTCGCGACCGCAGACTTCCTGGGTCACCATCGCCTCGATCTCGATACGCACGGTGCCGGAATGCGGGACACGATCGGCGGGAAAGGTATAGACCTCGGCCAGAAGCGGCAGGGCAAGGCGGCTGTCGCCCATCAGGTTCATGAATCCGCCGGTTGCGCGCAGGGCATGGCCGGGGTCACGGGGCATCGCCGCAGAAACATGGCCGGTGTCACCGAAACCGGCGCCGAATTCATAGGCGTGAAGCTGAAAGGCATCGGGCCCCATCCACTGCACGGCAACGCGATGATAGCGGCCCATGTCCGGCACCGCCGTCGCGGCATTCAGGATTTCGCCATCGGGGAAGGCCACGGCAACCGCTGCTTCCTCGGCAAAGGCCGGCACTTCGACAATCAACCGTCCCAGCGGCGACAGGCTTTCGGTCACCGCAAGCCCGGCGTGGCGCAGCACCAGCCGGGCGTCGGCATCGCAAGGGGCATCGACACTGACGATCAGCATGGCCGGCGCTTCGGCCGTGACCGCGATTTCACGATGGCAGTTTTCTGCGGTTTCGGCGGGTGCCGCCTCGACCGGCTCGGCCAGAACGGTGTGCGGCGCGGGAATGGGGCGAGAATCGAGATCGAGGCTTGCCAGCGGCCCTATCGGCCCCGGCGCCACCGGATCGGTGCGCCCCTGCAGCATCCCGTCGCGCAGCGGTTCCGGCACCGTCTCGGCCATTTGAGGGGCAGCGGGCGGCAGCGGGCCGGGCGCCACGGTTGGCGCCGACACGATCGGCTGCGTTCCGAAGGCGAAGGGATTGACCTCGGCGGTCAGCGGCTGCACCGATTCGGGCGGCACCGACCGCAGCAGCGACTGTGCATCCGAAATGCGCGTCTCGGACCAGCTGTGTGCTGCCAGCGCCGGGTGGTTTTCCGGCGTCGTCCGCTGCATCACATGCCCGATGGCCAGTGCCAGCACCAGGCTGCCTGCAAAGACCGTGTATTTGCGCAGACGCTTCATCACCGCTCCGACCCGGACCCATCCCAAAGCAGGAGGCTAGGCGGGAATCTGGGCCCTGCCTTGGCTGATCCATGGCCTTTCCCGCACCTTCATGGGGCGGAAATCAGGAGCGAAAGCGGCAGCTTTGTGTCACAATTCTCGGTTGCGCGACAATTCTGTAAATCAACTATTGATTGTATGCGCGCCGCGCTGGACAGGCGGAATTACGCCAGGCGGCCGTGGCAATGCTTGAACTTGCGGCCCGATCCGCAGGGGCACGGGTCGTTCCGGCCCGGGTTGCCCCAGGTCGACGGATCGGTTTCATCAAACCCGTCGACCAGCGGCACCGGACGTTCGCCCTCGTTCTCGGCCGCCACCTGCATGGCGTGCTGCTGAAGCGCCAGCTGGCGCATCATTTCCTTCTGCTCTTCCTCGGTCAGCGGGCGAATTGCGGCGAGCTTGCGGGTCACATCCACGCGCAGCGCGTTGAGCATGGATTCGAACAGCGTGAAGGCTTCGGTCTTGTATTCGATCAGCGGATCGCGCTGGGCGTGGCCCCTGAAACCCACGACCGAGCGCAGATGTTCGAGCGTCAGCAGGTGTTCGCGCCATTTGGCATCGATGGTCTGGAGCAGAACCTGCTTTTCGATGCTGCGCAGGGTCTCGGCCCCGAACAGTTCCAGCTTTTCGGCCATCATTGCATCGGACTGCTCATACAGCCTTTCGCGCACCACTTCCTGGTCAACGCCGTCCTCCTCGGCCCAGTCCGCGGCGGGGATATCGAGGTTGAGCGTCTCGCGCCCCGCCTCGGCCAATCCCTCGGTATCCCACTGCTCGGCGTAGGTCTTTGGCGGCAAATGGGTATCCACCAGATCGTCAACGACCTGATGGCGCATGTCGCGGGCAATTTCCGACAGATCGGCGGCGCGCATGATTTCCAGACGCTGGCCAAAGATCACCCGGCGCTGATCGTTCATCACGTCATCGAACTTCAGCAACTGCTTGCGGATGTCGAAGTTGCGCGCCTCGACCTTGGCCTGTGCCTTTTCAAGCGACTTGTTCACCCATGGGTGGACGATGGCCTCGCCTTCCTTCATGCCCAGCGTCGACAGCACCTTGTCCAGCCGGTCAGAGCCGAAGATACGCATCAGGTCGTCTTCCAGCGACAGGAAGAAGGCCGAACGCCCCGGGTCGCCCTGCCGGCCCGAACGCCCGCGCAGCTGGTTGTCGATGCGCCGGCTTTCATGGCGTTCGGTCGCCAGCACGAACAGCCCGCCGGCCTCGATGACCTTGCGCTTTTCCTCGGCAACCTCGGCCTCGATCCGCGCCCGGGTTTCGGCCGGATCGGTATCCGGGTTTTCGGCCAGCGCCTCGAGCACCTGCATCTCGACATTGCCGCCCAGCTGGATGTCGGTGCCGCGACCGGCCATGTTCGTGGCGATGGTCACCGCCCCGAGGCGCCCGGCCTCGGCCACGATCTTCGCCTCCTGCTCGTGCTGGCGGGCGTTCAGCACATTGTGGGCGATGCCTTCCTTCTGCATCATCCCGGACAGGAATTCGGATTTCTCGATCGATGTGGTCCCGACAAGGATCGGCTGGCCGCGCTCGTGGGCCTGCTTGATCTCTTCGAGGATGCCGTCATACTTTTCGCGCGCGGTGCGGTAGACCTGATCGTGTTCGTCCTGGCGGGCGATCGGCAGGTTGGTGGGGACTTCGATGACGTCGAGGCCGTAGATTTCGCGGAACTCCTCGGCCTCGGTCGCCGCGGTGCCGGTCATGCCGGCAAGCTTTTCGTACAGGCGAAAGTAGTTCTGGAAGGTCACGCTGGCCAGGGTGACGTTCTCGGGCTGGATAGGGCAGCCTTCCTTGGCCTCGATGGCCTGATGCAGACCGTCCGAAAGCCGCCGCCCCGGCATCATCCGCCCGGTGAATTCGTCGATCAGCACCACCTCGCCCGACCGCACGATGTAATGCTGGTCGCGCTGGAACAGCTTGTGCGCCCGCAGGGCCTGGGTGACGTGATGCACGATGGTCGTGCTTTCGGGGTCATAGAGCGACTGGCCTTCGGGCAGGATGCCGGCCTCGTGCAGCTTTTCCTCGATGAACTCGTTGCCCTCGTCGGTGTAGGTGACGTTGCGGGTCTTTTCATCCAGCGAGAAATGTTCCTCGGTGATCGCCGGCACCAGCCTGTCGACGGCGGTGTAGAGATCGGACCGGTCCTGGCTTGGCCCCGAGATGATCAGCGGCGTCCGGGCCTCGTCGATCAGGATCGAGTCGACCTCGTCGACGATGGCAAAGTGATGCCCGCGCTGGTTCATCTGCTCCAGCTCGGATTTCATGTTGTCGCGCAGGTAGTCGAAGCCAAGCTCGTTGTTGGTGGCATAGGTGATGTCGGCGCCGTAAGCCCCCTTCTTTTCCTGCTCGGGCTGCAGCGGATAGACAACACCGGTGGTCAACCCGAGCCGGGCATAGACCTTGCCCATCCAGTCGGCATCGCGCTTGGCCAGATAGTCGTTGACGGTGACGATATGCACGCCCTTGCCCGTCAGCGCATTCAGATAGGCCGGAAAGGTGGCGACAAGGGTCTTGCCCTCGCCCGTCTTCATCTCGGCAATATTGCCACGGTGCAGAAAGATTCCGCCGATCAGCTGCACGTCGAAGGCGCGCAGCCCCAGCGCCCGGCGCGCGGCCTCGCGGCAGTTGGCAAAGGCTTCGACAAGCACGTCATCCAGTTTCGCCCCGCCGGCAACGCGCGCCTTCAGCTCTTCGGTCTTCTCGACAAGCTCCGCATCGCTGCGGGCCTTGCATTCGTCCTCCAGGGCATTGATCGCCGCCACCAGCGGGCGCACCGCCTTGACCTTGCGATCGTTCGGGGTGCCGAATACCTTCCGGGTAAGCGTGCCTAGGCCAAGCATGACGTCTCCGCGCGGGGTTTCCCTGACAGGATCGTGCGTACCGTCGGGTTGCCCGCCTCCGACTGCTTCCCTAGAAACGCGATGGACTTCGGTCAGGAAAGGCAGGGCGGCCCGGCGACCGCCAAACCAGTCAGCGATGTAAGGGGCGGCCCTGCCGGTGTCAACGCCGCGGCAAGGCCGGCTCCGCAAGGGAAAGGCAATTCCATGCAGTTCAGACAGGTTCGGGCGGCGGCTTTCGCGCTTGCCATGCTTCCGGCCGGGATGGCGGCCGCCGATGGCGCCGATGCCGACACGGTGATTGCACGGGTCAACGGCGTCGAGATCACGCTTGGCCACATGGTCGTTCTCTACGAACGGGTTCCGCAGCAGTTGCGCAGCCGGCCCGATGCCGATCTGTTCGACGACATGCTCAACCAGCTGATCGAACAGGCGGCCATCGCCGAGACCGGCGGCCCCCTCAGCCCGGCCGAGCGCCGTTTTGTCGAGATCATCGAACGCGAGCACATCACCAACAACCGCCTGAGCGCCGTCGCCGAGGCTGCGCTGACCGAAGATGCCGTGTCCGAAGCCTATGCGGCGCGCTTTGCCGCGGAAGAGGCGCGGGTCGAATTCAATGCCGCGCACATCCTCGTCGAAACGCTGGAAGAGGCGCAGGCCCTGCGTGCGCAGCTTTCGGAAGGTGCCGAATTTGCCGAACTCGCCCGGCAGCATTCGCGCGATCCGGGCAGCGGCGCGGCGGGGGGTGATCTGGGCTGGTTCGGCATGGGCCGGATGGTCGCCCCGTTCGAGGCCGCCGTGGTGGCGCTGGAACCGGGCGAAACATCCCAACCGGTCGAATCCCGGTTCGGCTGGCATATCATCCGGCTCGAAGATGTCCGCATTGCCGAGGCACCGCCGCTTGAAGCGGTGCGCGCCGAACTGGAACGCCAGGTCCAGATAGATGCGGTGATGGCAAGGATTGCCGAAGCCCGCGAGGCGGTGCGGATAGAAAGGCTCGACGAAGGGATTGACCCGGCCCTGATGCGCGACCAAACACTGTTGCAACGTTAGGTCCGCAGACGGGAGCGCACGCGATGGCCGGCCGCAGCAAGGACGACACCGCAAAGGGTGGCGTTTCCGACAAGGAAAAAAACAGGAAGGCCCTGAAGGAGAAGAAGGGCAAGAAGCTCAAGAAGGCGGAAAAGGCCGCGCGAAAAGCCGAAAAGGCCGCCCGCAAGGCAGCCCCGGTGTCGCCGCTGGCGCCTGCCGGGTTTCCTGACCTTCCGCGGATCGCCGGCGCCGAGTTTGCCGCCGGCGCGGCCGGTTTGCGCTATGCCGGGCGCGACGATGTGATGGTCGCCCGGCTGGCACCGGGCAGCACGCTGGCAGGGGTCTTTACCCGGTCTGCAACCCGGTCGGCCCCGGTGCTGGATGGCGAGGCCAAGCTGGCGCGGATGCGTGCGGCCTGCGAGAACGGCGCGGCCTTTGTGGTGAACGCGGGCAATTCGAATGCCTTCACCGGTGCGGCCGGCGTGGCATCCGTCGCGGCCATCAGCGAAGCCGCCGCCGAAGCGCTGGGCGTGCCGGCGGGCTGCGTGCTGAGCTCATCGACCGGCGTAATCGGCGAGCCGCTGCCGCACGAGCGCATCACCGCGGCCTTGCCCGCACTTGCCGGCGGGCTGTCGCCGGACGGGTTGCCCGCCTGTGCCCGCGCCATCATGACAACCGACACCTTTGCCAAGGGCGCCTGCGCCGAAGTGGCGCTTGCCGGCGGGACCGTGCGCATCGCCGGCATCGCCAAGGGCTCGGGCATGATCGCACCCGACATGGCGACGATGCTGGCCTATATCTTCACCGATGCCGCAATCCCGCGCCCAGGGTTGCAACGCCTTTTGGGCCGCCTGACCAACCGGACCTTCAACGCCATCACCGTCGATGGCGACACCTCGACGTCCGATACCGTGTTGCTGGCCGCCACCGGCAAGGGGCCGGCCATCGGCGATCTGCGCGGCGCGGACGGACGCGCCTTTGCCGATGCGCTGGAGGGGGTGATGCGCGATCTTGCCATGCAGATCGTGCGCGACGGGGAAGGCGCGACAAAATTCCTCGCCGTTCGGGTTTCCGGGGCGGCCAGCGCCACCGACGCCCGGCGGGTCGCCATGGCGATAGCGAATTCGCCGCTCGTCAAGACCGCGGTCGCCGGCGAGGATGCCAACTGGGGCCGCGTGGTGATGGCCGTGGGCAAATCCGGTGCCCGTGCCGACCGCGACCGGCTTTCCATCGCCTTCGGCCCGGTGCGCGTGGCCGAAAACGGCGCGCGGGTGCCCGGTTATTCGGAAACGGAAGCAAGCGCCTACATGAAGGGCAGCGAGCTTGAAATCCATGTCGATCTGGGTCTGGGAAAGGCCGCAGACACGGTCTGGACCTGCGATCTGACCCACCGCTACATCGACATCAACGCCGATTACCGGTCGTGACGGCAACGGGCCAGACCGCCGGCACGGCACCCCGGCAGCCCCGCCCGGCGGAACCGGTGCGGCTTGTGCTGGTGGCGGCGGTGGCGCTGATCGACGCCGACGGCCGCGTTCTGCTGGCCCGCCGGCCCGAAGGCAAGTCCATGGCCGGGTTGTGGGAATTTCCCGGCGGCAAGGTCGAACCCGGGGAAACGCCGGAAGCGGCCCTGATTCGCGAGCTTCACGAAGAACTCGGCATCGACACCTGGGCCTCGTGCCTTGCGCCGCTCAGCTTTGCCAGCCACGGCTATCCGGATTTTCATCTGCTGATGCCGCTGTTTGCATGCCGTCGCTGGCAAGGCACACCGCAATCGCGCGAAGGTCAGGCCCTGAAATGGGTGCGCCCGGAAAGCCTGCGCGATTACCCGATGCCGCCGGCCGACCTGCCGCTGATCCCGATCCTGCGCGACTGGCTCTGACCGGCGGGGGACGCCGCATGCTGCGCATCGACGAACACACCGCCATCGCCGACTGGGAAATCACCGAAAGCTTCGTACGCGCTTCGGGTCCGGGCGGGCAGAACGTCAACAAGGTCGCAACGGCGGTCGAGCTGCGCTTCGAGGCGGCGCGCAGCCCGGCGCTTTCCGCTCCGGTCAAGGCACGCCTGCAACGGCTGGCCGGCCAGCGCTGGACATCGGACGGCGCCATCGTGATCCGGGCCGAGGATACACGAAGCCAGGCCCGCAACCGCGAGATTGCCCGCGACCGGCTGGTGCAACTGATCCGCGCCGCACTGGTGGCACCGCGCCGGCGCATCCCCACGCGCCCGACCAAGGCCAGCGTAAAGCGCCGGCTTCAGGCAAAGACCCGGCGCGGGATGGCGAAATCGATGCGAAGAAGGGTTGAAGACGGCGACGACTAGGCCCAATCTTGTAAGAGGCAGGTAATGTCGGACCCCGCAAAAGGGGCCGGAATGGCGGGCAGGAAATGAAGCAGACAACGTTCGAGGACATCGCTGCGGCCGTGGGCCCGCTGTTTCGGCAACCTGATTTCCTGCAATGCGCGGCGCTGTGCATGCGCGAAGGCCGCGATGGGCCCGAGGTGTTGCTGGTGACAACCCTGAACACCCGGCGCTGGATCCTGCCCAAGGGCTGGCCGATGAAGGGGCGCACGCTGGCCGGTGCCGCCCGTCGGGAGGCTTGGGAAGAAGCCGGCGTCATCGGCAGGGTTTCCGAAAGCCCCGTCGGCTATTACACCTACCAGAAGGTGCTCAAGCGCGGCCTGCCCATCCCCTGCCGGGTCGAGGTGTTCCGCATCGATGTCGACGGGCTTGATCGGGAGTATCCCGAAAAGGGCAAGCGCCGGCGCCGCTGGTTTCCGCTGGCCGATGCCGCCGCGCGGGTCGAAGAGCCCGAGCTTCGGGCGCTGCTGCTGTCGCTATAGGCACCAAAAGGCATCGGCCGGCGGCGGCATGGCGCCCCTGGCGAGCAGTCGTCGGCCAACCTTCCTGCCCGGAATCAAGGCGCGCAGCGCCGCCGGGCAGCGCCCGACCGCCCCACTCGGGCGGGCGCCCTGCGACGCTGCAAGCCGTCGCACCGTTGGATGTTCTTGCCCGATAAACCGCCCGGGCATCCACCGTTGCAGCGCCCACCCGGCGGTCTGGCGCTGCCCTGTGTTGCACCTTCGGACACGGGCTGCCTGGTCCCGCGTGGCAGTCTGGCAAAGCTGTGTTGGCCTCTGCAAACGGGAAACCTTTGTCGGATGCAGAACACCAGGCACCCCACAGAGGCTGCCGGCGGCGACACCCCGAGGCGTAAAGGCGTCTCCGTGGCCTGCGACAGATGCGGCATTGCGGCACGCCGGAAGAACAAGTAGGTCATTGCGACGCCTGCCACGACCGACCGGACCCCGGATGTCAGTACACAGTGATCCGCGCGCCCGAGCGATCAAGACGCTCGACAAGGATCTGCGCCGCATCAGCCTGATGGAACAGGCGCTGGTCTTCACGGCCCGCCCGCTTGTCTCGCCCGGCCTCGCCCTGGCCTTCCTGATGGTGGTGGGGCTTGCCGCCGTCGCCGTGATGGGGGCGCAGCCCGGAAGCTTCATCGTCGTGGCTGCTGCCATCATCGGCGGCTACATGGCGCTCAACATCGGCGCCAACGACGTTGCCAACAACATGGGCCCCGCGGTGGGCGCGCAGGCCGTGACCCTGGGCGGCGCGCTGGTGATCGCGGCAATCTGCGAAACCGCCGGGGCGCTGCTGGCCGGCGGCGATGTTGTCGGCACCGTGTCGCGCGGCATCATCGCCCCCGAAAGCGTGGCCGCGCCGCATGTCTTTGTCTGGGCGATGATGGCCGCATTGCTGGCCGGTGCGCTGTGGATCAACCTGGCGACACTGGTCGGCGCGCCGGTTTCCACCACCCATTCCATCGTCGGCGGGGTCATGGGCGCGGGGATCGCTGCGGCGGGCTTTGCGGCGGTGAACTGGCCAACCATGGGCCGCATTGCCGCAAGCTGGGTGATTTCGCCGGTCATGGGCGGGATCATCGCGGCGCTGTTTCTGGCCATCATCAACAGCCGCATCATCTATCAGCCCGACAAGATCGCGGCAGCGCGGCGCTGGGTGCCGGTGCTGGTCGGGGTGATGGGCGGGGTTTTTGCCTGCTACATGGCGCTGAAGGGGCTGTCGCGGATCGTCAGGTTCGATCTGGGTCAGTCGATCCTGATCGGAATCGCCTTCGGGGTTCCGCTGACGCTGCTGATGCGTCCGCTGGTCCGGCGCCAGAGCGAGGGGCTCGAAAACCGCAACAAGTCGCTCAAGGTGCTGTTTTCGATCCCGCTGGTGATCGCGGCGGCGCTGCTGTCGTTTGCGCATGGCGCCAATGATGTCGCCAACGCCGTCGGGCCGCTGGCGGCGATCGTGCATGTGATCCAGCAGGGGGCGGCGGCCGATCAGGTGACGATTCCGCTGTGGGTCATGGCCATCGGCGCGCTGGGGCTTTCCTTCGGACTGGTGCTGTTCGGGCCCAAGCTGATCCGGATCGTGGGGTCCGAGATCACCCGGCTGAACGCCATGCGGGCATGGTGCGTGGCGCTTTCGGCGGCGGTGGTGGTGATCGTGGCGTCATGGCTGGGGTTGCCGGTATCGTCCACCCACATCGCCATTGGCGGTATCTTCGGGGTCGGTTTCTACCGCGAATGGTATCACGAGCGGATTCTGAAGGAAAACCGCGACCTTTCGGCCCTGCCGATCGAGGAACGCACCCGCCGCAAGGTGGTGCGCCGGGTTCACCTGCTGACGATCATCGCCGCATGGGTAATAACGGTGCCCGCGGCGGCGACGCTTTCGGCAATGCTGTTCCTGCTGCTCAACCTGATCCCGGTCTGATCGACGGCGCCCTTGGGGCAATTGCTGCCCGGGCTTGCCGGGGCGGAACAAGCGGCTGTCCTGTCATACAAAATCCGTTTTATCGGTTCGGGAAGCACGGGCGGCGGCCGCCCGAGGTGGGCGCGGAAGCGCCCGCCTGGGGGGCGGGCGGGCGCTGCCCGTGCTGGCGCACG
>SKWP01000332.1 GCA_007128865.1 Paracoccaceae bacterium | reverse complement strand
TTTCGGGGCAGGGAGAGCGCTTTGCCAATCCGCCCTGGGGGATCTTCGGCGGCGCACCCGGCGGGACCGGACGCTTTGCCATCATCTCCGACGACGGCACCGAAAAGCGTCTTGCCAACAAACCGTCTGCGCATCGGGTGGGGCCGGATGCAGTCATCAGCGTGATAACACCCGGTGCGGGGGGCTATGGCACGCCGGCCGAGCGCGAAGCAGATGCGCTATCTGACGATGAAAAAAGCGGCAAGTTCGGAAAAGAATATCTGGCGGAGCACTACGGAAAGCCGTAACCTTGGCAGCAGAACCATGCTGCACCGTTCCCGAATTACCGGACCGGACATGTCCGAGTCTGCATCGTCGCCGAACGACGCGGGCGACCGCATGTCGCTGGCCGACCGTGCCACCGACATGCTGCGGGATCGGATCCTGGAGCTGACGCTGGAACCCGGATTGCGGCTCGACGAGCGATCGCTGCTCGAAATGTTCGATGTCGGCCGAACGCCGATACGCGAGGCGCTGAACCGGCTGATGTCCGAGGGGCTGATCAGTGCGCGGGGCACGCGCGGGTTTTTCGTGGCCCCGATGGATCTCGAGAATGCGATGCAGCTGCTCGATGCCTATCTGATGGCCGAACGCATGGTTTCCGCACGGCTGCGTTTCGATCATCCGGGGCTGGTGCCGGGACTTGAAGAACTCGACCGGGAGTTTCGCAGCCATTCCGCAGCAGATGATCTGCTGAACGTGACCGCGGCAAATGCCGCGTTTCACCATGCGTTGGCCGAAGCGACGGAAAACACTCATATCCAGCAGTTCTCGGATCATCTACACAGGCTCGCCCGGCGCCTTTCCTACTATACCTACCGGGCCGAAAAATCGATGAGTGACGGTCGTGCGCGCCTGTTCGACCAGCCGTCCGAGGATCACCGCCAGATCATCGATGCCATTCGCAGCGAGGATCGCCATACCCTGATGGCGGTGATGACCCGTCATGCAGGGCTGTTCAGGTCACGCCTGAGCCGGTTGATCGAGGGTACGATGCAGTCGGAAATCGATTTCGAAACCGTCTGACCGACGCAGGGCACATCAGGGCCAAGGACGGATTTGGTCTTGCGGAACAACCCCCGATATCCTGAACTTGGTGCATGGCGGCAGCGACCACACAGGCGGCCCTGCACCGATTCGCCCTGTTCGGGGCGGTCTGGATTGTCCTGACATCGGCCGAGCCGGGCGGGATGCTGGCGGGTGCGCTTGCAGTCCCGGCCGCGGTCTGGATGAGCCTGCGGCTGTTGCCGGCGCGGCGCCCTGTCGTGCTCTTGCGTCTGGCGTTGCACGCGCCGCGGTTTCTCTACGGGTCGGTTGCCGGTGGCGTCGATGTTGCTCGACGCGCGTTTTCACCGTCCATGCCGCTCGATCCGGGCTGGATTGCGGTGCCGGTCGATCTGCCCGATGCGGGCCGGGTGGCGCTGGGGGCGGAATTGTCGCTGATGCCGGGTACGCTGGCAGCGGGTACGCAGGGCGACCGGCTTCTTGTGCATCTGCTTGACTGCAAGGCAGGTTTCGATGCGGCCATTCCGCAGGAAGCCGCCGCGATGGCCGAAATCCTTGCGGTCGCCCCGCCGCCCCGCTCTTCATGACATTCTGGCTTCACCTTGTCACGCTGGGTGTCCTGGCCAGCCTCGGCGGTGCCTTGTGGCGGGTCTGGCGGGGGCCGTCACCGGCCGACAGGATGATGGCAGCACAGCTCGTGGGTACGGGCGGAGTGGCCGTGTTGATGCTGCTGGCGCCGTTGCGGGACTGGGCGGCGCTGGATGTGGCGCTGGCGCTGGCGCTGCTGGCCGCGCTTGCAGCGGTGGGCTTTGTCAAGGCCACTAGCCCCGATGGCGCCGGCGACCCCGAAGAAACCGCCCCAGGAAACCCGGCCGGCCGCGATGGCAACGGAGAAGGCGATGGCTGACCTTGCCACCGTACTGCTGACGGCTGCGGGCCTGTGCTTTTTTCTGGCCGGCACGGCAGGTGTGATCCGCTTTCCGGATATCCACAGCCGGCTGCACGCGCTGACAAAGGCCGACAACCTGGGCCTCGGCTTCATCGCGGTCGGGGTCGCCTTGCAGGCCGAAAGCTGGGCACAGGTTGCCCGGCTGGGCCTGATCTGGGCGCTCGCGCTGCTCGCCGCCGGAACCGTTGCGCAACTCGTGGCCCGTGCCGCCCTTACCGACCGTGCCGCCGCCCCGGACGGGGCGAAACGGGGCAGCCGTCGATGAGCCTTGCCCTCGACCTTGCGCTGTGCGCCCTGATCGTCGGCGCGGCGCTGGCCACCGTGGCCGGCGCCGGGCTGTTCCGTGCGGTCGCGTTCTTCATCGTCTTCGGTCTGCTGGTGGCGATTGCCTGGGTCGGCCTCGGGGCGCTGGACGTGGCGCTTGCCGAGGCAGCAATCGGCGCCGGGCTGACCGGGGTGCTGCTGCTGGGCGCGCACGGCCGGTTGCTGCGTGCCGGCGCGACTGACGATCCGCCGGCCGGGCTCCGGCTGCCGGCGGCCCTGGCCGGCGCCGGGCTGGCCGCGGCGCTGGTCTGGGCGTGGTTTGCGCTGCCCCTGCCCGAAAGCCCGGGCCCGCAGCTGGCCGCGGCGCTGCCGTCGGCGGGGGTG
>SKWP01000048.1 GCA_007128865.1 Paracoccaceae bacterium | reverse complement strand
CCCGGTCTCAGCCCGATGTGGGCGCCCGTTTCCCGATGGCTGTGGCCAGCGCCGTATCGAAGGGCGCCCAGTCATCGACTTCAAGCCGTACCGGCAGCGTCAGCACCCGCCGGCGAAAGGCTTGCGGCAGGCGCACCGCGTCCTTTTCAGTTGTCACCAGCTGGGCGCGACGCAGCTTTGCCTCGGCCTCGAGCCGCGCCATGAGCGATTCCGTGAGCGGCTGGTGATCGTCCAGTGCCTGTGCCGACAGGATATTCGCGCCAAGCCCGCGCAGGGTGGCAAAGAACTTCTCGGGCCGTCCGATGCCGGCAAAGGCCACAACCCGAAGCCCCCTCCACGACATGCCGGTTTCCAGCGGCGCCAGCCTGCCCCGCAGCCGAGGCAATGAAGCCACGGCATCCCGCCAGCGGTCATCGAAACGCGCCTGCGCGGCCTCGTCGCCGATGGTCAGCACCATTCCGGCCCGTTCCAGCCCGATGGCGACCGGTTCGCGCAGCGGGCCGGCGGGAATGCAGCGGCCGTTGCCGAAACCGACATGGGCATCCACCACCACCAGCGACAGGTCGGCTGCGATGGCGGGGTTCTGGAACCCGTCGTCCAGCAGCACCAGCCCGGCACCATCCGCCTGTGCGGCGCGCAGGCCCGCGGCACGGTCTTTCGCCACCCAGACCGGCGCGAATTCGGCCAGCAGCAGCGGTTCGTCTCCGACATCGGCCGCCGCGTGCCTGCCCGGATCGACCCGAACCGGGCCCTCGCGGCCCAGCCTGCCACCGTGCCCGCGGCTGACGATGTGCACCGTGCGGTCGGGCCGGGCCAGCCGCATTGCCAGCGCCATTGCCGTGGGCGTCTTGCCGGTGCCGCCGGCGCTGAGGTTTCCGATACAGACCACCGGCACCGATCCGCGCAGCGCACCCGCGCGCCCGCGCGCCAGCCGCCGCGCCGTGGCATGGGCATAGAGCCTGCCCAGAGGTGACAGCAGCCGCGCCTGCCATCCCGGCGCCTGTGGCGGGTTGAGCCAGAAGGCCGGCGGCCGCATCAGCGCGCAGCCCCGATGCCCGTGCTGCGGTCAGGCACCAGCGCCAGAAGCTCGTCGGCCAGGATTTCGGTTGCCTCGGCCCCTTCACTCGAGACGCGCCAGCCCTCGCAGGCCAGCGATGCCGCCCGGTCCGGTGCCAGAAGCTCGGAAAGGCAGTCGGCCAGCTGGCCGCCATGCCGCAGCGGCCGGGTTGCCCCAGCGCCGACAAGCGCCCGATAGCTTTCGCCCCAGACCCCCGGTGCCGGCCCATGAATGACTGCCGAGCCCAGCGCCGCCGCTTCCATGGGGTCACGCACACTGCCGCCGTTAGCCTTGCGCAGGCTTCCACCCATGAAGGTCACCGGCGCGAGCCTGTACCAGAGCCCGTATTCTCCGTCGGTATCGGCAACATAGACAGTGTCTTCCATGTCGATTTCCTGTTCGGCGCTGCGACGGGAAACCCGGTTGCCTGAGGCCGCGATGGCATCCTGCATCGCAGTGCCCTGTTCGGATCTGGCGGGAACGATGATCAGCAACAGCCGATGTGCCAGGCGCCGTGTTTCGGCGTGGGCCGCAAGAACGGCTTGAAGTTCGGCCTCGGGCAACCCCGCCGCTAGCCACACCGGTCGCGCCGCAAGGGTCGTGGCGATTTCCTGACGTTCGGCTTCGGTGTGGGGAAGGGCCGGGGCGGTTTCGCACAGCGGCCCGGCCACCAGGCAGACCGCTGCCGGCGCGCCCGCGCGCCTGAATGTCCGCAAGGCGCCGGCATCCGGCAGGACGATGCGGTGGCAGGACTTGAGCAGCGTCGCGACGAGCCCCGGCAGCAGCCGCCATCCACGATCGAAGGACGGGGCTTTCATGTGCGCCAGAAGCAGCGGTACGCCAATCGATCCGGCCAGATGCATGGGCCCGGGTTCCAACCCGCCGCCAATCAGTGCAAGAGCCGCCGGGCGCCAGGATTCGAGACTGCGCCGCAACAGGTTGGGCGCAGTGGGCATCTCTCCGTGCAGGATACAGCCCGCAGGAAGGGAGCCGGCCGAAAAGGCCAGTTCTGCGGCATGGGTGACGAGAATCGGTACGGCAGAACGGCGGGCCACAAGCCGGCGGGCCAGAACGGCCGTTGCCCGCATGCCGCCGGTATCTCCCGCGTGAAGCCAGATCGCCGCACCCGGCCTCAGGCCGGAAGGCAGTGGCACGGCACTGCCGCCGCCCCGCTGACCGGAAAGCAGCATCATCAGCCGCATGCCCATCGCGGCATCCATGGCTTTTATCGTCCCCTGCGCCTGGGGCCGGGTATCCGACCCTGCGAACGGGCCGGCAGGGGCTGCCTTCCCTGGCTGCCCGTCTGCGTCAGATCACCACGACCTGGGTTCCGACCCGCACCAGATCGTAAAGAACCTCGACATGGTGATTGTACAGCCCGAAACAGCCATTGGACGCCCGCCGGCCGATCTTTTCCGGGTTGTCGATGCCATGGATGCGATAATAGGTCCATGACAGGTTCATTGCCCTTGTGCCAAGCGGATTGTCCGGGCCCGGATGCACGATGGCCGGCAGCGACGGATCGCGGGCGCGCATGTTCGGCGTCGGGATCCAGGTCGGGTTCGGGCGCTTTTCGGTTATGTGGG
>SKWP01000487.1 GCA_007128865.1 Paracoccaceae bacterium | reverse complement strand
AGATAGACCATGGCCTCGCGGTCGGGGATGACCAGATTGCAGGTTTCGCCGATGTCCTTGGCCAGCGCCCGCATCACCGCCAGCCGCGATGTGCGCACCCGCATGGTCGAAAGCGTGCCCGCTGCCAGCTGCCGGGTGCGCAGGCCCACCGAATAGGATCGCCCGTCAGGTTCGCGCTGAAGGTAGCCTTCGGTCTCCATGGTCTGGAACAACCGGTGGATCGTTGCCTTCGGCAGCCCTGTCGATTCGGCAAGGTCGGCCGGGGTTACCGGTGCGCCGCGATGCACCACCGCCTCCAGCAGCGCCAGCAGCCGCAGCGTGGTCGGAATCCGATCCCCGGATTGGCCCTGTTCGCCAAGCGGGTCCATACTTGTGTCCTTCCCGGTTTCCGGCTGCCGGCCGCGGTGCTTTGTCAGACAAGGGCGAGCGACAGGACAGGCAGGAATGCCACGACAAACCAGACCAGGATCAGCGCCACCAGATAGGGGATGATATAGCGCAGCAGGCGCATATATGGTACCCCCGTCACCCCGCTGGCCACATACAGGTTCAGCCCGTAAGGCGGGGTGATGAAGCCGATCGAACCGCCGATCAGGAACACCACCGCAAAGTGGATCGGATCGACACCGACACCGGCGGCGATAGGCGCCAGGATCGGTGCCATGATGATCGTGTTGGGCAGGCTTTCCAGCACCATCCCGGCGATGAACACGAACAGCATCGCCATCAGCAGCACCGCATAATAGCCGCCCATCCCGGTCAGGAAGGTTTCGATGGCGGCCTTGGCGCCCATCAGCGAAAGGATCTGCTGCATCACCACCGAAATGCCGATCAGCGGCGCCAGCATGCCGGCGATCCGCGCCGAGTTCAGCACCACTTCGGGCAGGTCGCGCACCCGGAAGCCTTCGACAAGTACCATTTCGGTCCAGCCCGGGGTGCGGGAAAGATCCTCGCTTTCGGACTGGCCGCGATTGATCAGCAGGTAGAACGGGCGCGACAGCAGCGCGACCACAATGACAAAGCCCACGGTGACACCGGCGGCCTCGGTGGGCGAAAACTTGCCCGTGTAGATGCCCCATAGCACCAGTCCGATGGCAAAGAAGCCCAGCCAGGCGCCAAAGGCGGTGCGGATCATGCGGTTGATCTCGTAGCGGATCAGATGCCCCCAGCCGTTCACGCGGCAGACGATCCAGCAGGTGATCTGCATCGCCATGACCATGAGCACACCCGGAATGATCCCGGCCAGGAACAGGTCGGTGATCGAAAGATTCATCAGGAAGCCGTAGACGATGAAGATGATCGACGGCGGGATGATGATGCCCACCGTGCCGCCGGCGCCGATGGTGGCCGCCGAAAAGCGCGGGTCATAGCCGTTCTTGACCATGCGCGGGTGCATCATGCCGCCGATGGTCGCCGTGGTGGCCGAGTTGGAGCCCGAGATCGCCGCGAACATGCCGCAGGCGCCGATGCTGGCCATCCCCAGCCCGCCGCGCAGCCAGCCCAGACAGGAATAGGCAAAGGCCGACATCCGGTGCGCGATGCCCGAACGGTTGATCAGGTCGCCGGTGAGGATGAACAGCGGCATCGACAGCAGCGCAAAGGAGGTGGTGAACACCGCCGAGAAGGCAAAGCCCACGTTGGTCAGGGTGATGTCGACCACAAAGCTCATGGCCACGACCCACAGGCCGATGATCAGAAAGATCGGCACACCGAGGATGAACAGCCCCGTTGCGGTCAGCGAGATTATCAGCGTCAGCGTTCCGTCAGTCATGTCCGTTCCCTCACTCGCGCGCCAGTTCGCTGCTTGCGGCCAGTTGCTGACCGGCGCGATACTTGCGGACATCCTCGATCAGGTTCTCGATCACCCGGGCGTAGAGGATCAGCCAGGAAATCGGCACGATGATGTAGAACCACCACCGCATGACGTTGTCGGTGCCCAGCAGAAGCTGGAAGTTGGACGCCGAGGTTGCCGTCAGCCTTATGGTGGCGACGACGACCACAACCGCCATGACATACCACAGGATCGCATCCAGAAAGGCGAGCGCGAGCTGCCCCTTGGGCGGCAGCATCGAACGCACTTCCCCGAAGCTCAGATGCGACCGCAGCTTGACGTTATAGGCACAGCCGATCCAGGTCAGCAGCAGGAACAGATAGGGCGGCAGGGTCGTGGACCAGGGCGCCTGCACGCTGAACACGAAGCGCCGGATCACCTCGACGAAGATGATCATGGCGATGGCCATGTAGATGCAGAACATCGCCGTCGTTTCGAGATGGCGGTCGAGCAGGGGGATAGCCTTGAAGATCCCCAGGATGATCAGCGAAAGCGGCAGGATCGCCGCACTGGCGACCCAGAACAGTACCTCGTGGCGCAGCGCCGGGACCAGCATCCAGATGTCGCCGGCCATCAGTGCCTGCCACAGCCTCAGTCCGGCGGTAATCAACTCGTCCATGGGATGTGATCCGTTCTGCAAGTGACGGTGTGCTCGTCAACAACGCCTGCGCCGGACGACCCTGGGCCCGGGGCATCATCCGCCGTCATGAAGGGAAGGGCGCGCGCCCGGCGCCGGGGCCGGACGCGCGCATCGGATCGGTGGGTCAGCCGCGCCACCAGCGGCGGGGCTCGACGTTCTCGACCAGCATGTCGGCCGGGATCTCGCGGGCGATGTCGTAGGTTTCGGTATAGGTGTCCAGACCGCCGGACCAGCCGTTGATCCGCTCGCGCCACTGGTTCCAGGGGCCGGGCACGAATTCGGGCGAACACATCTCTTCGGCCTCGCGCAGCGCTTCCGGAGACAGGAAGGCGTTGCGCACACCGTGCTCGGCAAAGATCGTGCCGGGCTTCTGCGGGTCCGAGAAGCCGACGGTGTTCACCAGCGCCGCCTCGTTGGAATACTGCGCTGCCATCTGGGCAAGGAACGACGATTCCATCACCGCGTCCTGCAGGTCGCCGTCCAGCCGGTCAAAGCTGGCCGCCGACATAGCCGTGTGTTCGGTGCCGCAGAAGAACCGCAGGTCGATACACTGCGAGACGACCGGCGACATGTTGGCATAGGCCACCGCCGAGGCCCAGGTTTCGGCCCCGTCGATCAGGCCCTGGCGCAGGCCGTCGAGCGTTTCTTCCCAGGCGATGGGGCGCGGGTTGAGTTGCATCAGCTCCATCGCGATGCGGCCCAGCTGGGTGCCGGTGACGCGGTTGGCGGTGCCGGCGATGTCGCGCACGCTGGTCACCAGCGGCCGGTCGCGCCAGGCGTTGCCCAGCATGATGCCGCGCAGTTCGCAATGGGTGAACAGGAACTTGATGCCGTGCATCCGCTCCAGCGGCTCGCGCAGGATCGCGTTGCTGCGCGGGTGGTAGAAGAAATAGTACTGCGAGGCCCGGCTGGGGAACATGTAGGCAAAGTCCAGCACGTTGAAATAGGGCGCGCCGCCGGCCGAGTTCTGGGTCGAGGCCGAATACATGTCGATGATGCCTTCCTGCGTGCGCGTCACGCAGTCGAGCTGGCCGCAGATCTGGTTGTCGCCGATGAATTCGACGCGCAGTTCGCCGTCGGTCCGCTCCTCGACGTCGCGGACGAATTCGAGGATGCCGTTGCGCTCGATCAGCAGGTTGCGGAGGTTGAAGCCGGCCGCGCCATAGCGCAGCGTGAACCGCGCCTCCTTGCCGAAGCGCTTGTCATAGGTCGATTCCGCTGCCTTTGCGAGATCGGGCAGGGTGATCGCGCCGGTCAGCCCGCCCAGGGCCAGTACCGTCGAGCTCAGCCCGAAGCGTTTGCTCACACGCAGAAAATCCCGGCGCGAGATGCCGGACAGATCGGGTGTCTTTCTCATGTCTTCCTCCCGGTTGGTGGTCCTGTTTCGGCGGCAGTGCCGCCCGTTGAATGAATTTTGGGACTTGCCGTCTCAAAAATGCAGGATTACCGTGCTGCGTCAAGACAAAATGTCGCAACGAAGCGAAGTCCTCATGTACGACCACGAAGCCGATTACATCATCGTCGGCGCCGGATCGGCCGGATGCGTTCTGGCCAACCGGCTCAGCGCCGATCCGCGCAACCGCGTGCTTCTGATCGAGGCCGGAGGGCGCGATCTGAACCCGTGGATTCACGTCCCCGTGGGCTATTTCCGCACCATGGGCGACCCGGCGCTGGACTGGTGCTTCGTGACCGAACCGGACCCGGGCCTGAACGGACGCCGGTTGCCCTGGCCGCGGGGCAAGGTGCTGGGCGGGTCGTCCTCGCTCAACGGCTTGCTGTATGTGCGCGGCCAGCCGCAGGATTACGACCGCTGGCGCCAGATGGGCAATGCCGGCTGGGGCTGGGACGATGTGCTGCCGCTGTTCCGGCGCGCCGAGAATCAGGAACGGGGCGAAGACGCCTTCCACGGCACCGGTGGGCCGCTTTCGGTCTCGGATGCGCGGCTCAGCCGGCCGATCTGCGATGCCTGGGTGCAGGCCGCCCAGACCGCGGGCTATCCATTCAACCCCGACTACAACGGCGCGACGCAGGAAGGCGTGGGATATTTCCAGCTTACCACCCGCAACGGACGGCGCTGCAGTGCCGCGGTCGCCTATCTGAAGCCGGTGCGCAAACGGCCCAACCTGCGCATCCTGACGCGGGCCCAGACGACCCGCATCCTGATGGAAGGCCGGCGCGCAGTTGGCGTGGCCTGGCGCGGGCCGGACGGGCACGAGAACCGCGCCCGCGCCCACCGCGAGGTCGTGCTTTCCGCCGGCGCCATCGGATCGCCGCATATCCTGATGCTTTCGGGTATCGGGCCGGCCGCGCATCTGGCCGAACACGGCATCGACCCGGTTCTGGACCTGCCCGGCGTCGGGCGCAACCTGCAGGATCATCTGCAGGCGCGGCTGGTCTTTGCGGTCAACGAGCCGACGCTCAACGACGAGGTCCGCAGCCTCATTTCGCGCATGCGCATGGCGCTGCGCTATGCCTATGACCGCAGCGGCCCGATGACCATGGCGGCGAGCCTGGCCACCGGGTTCCTGCGCACCGGCGCACATGTCGAGACGCCCGACATCCAGTTTCACATCCAGCCCTGGTCCGCCGACAGCCCGGCCGAAGGGCCGCATCCCTATTCGGCCTTCACCGCCTCGGTCTGTCAGCTGCGGCCCGAAAGCCGCGGCCATCTGAGCCTGCGCAGCGCCGACCCGGCCGCGGCGCCGGCGATCCACCCGAATTACCTGGCGACACGAGGCGACTGTGACACCATGGTTGCCGGTGTCCGGGTCGCCCGCGAAATCGCCCGCCACGCGCCGCTGACCGAAAAGATCACCGCCGAACTGCGGCCCGGCGCCGATGTGGCAGACGATGCCGGCCTGCTGGACTGGGTGCGCAATACCGCGACCACGATCTATCACCCGACCGGCACCTGCCGCATGGGGCCGGCCGGAGACGCCGGTGCAGTGGTTGACGCGCGGCTGCGCCTGCACGGGGTTGACGGGCTGCGGGTGGCTGATTGCGCGATCATGCCCGAGATCGTTTCGGGCAATACCAACGCCCCGGCCATAATGATCGGCGAAAAGGCCAGCGACATGATACTCGAGGATGCGCGCGGCTGAAGCCGGCGCAGCGACGCGGGGGGCTGATGCCTCAGCCCGCTTCACGGGCCCTGTTCCGGGCTGCCGTGGCCAGCGGGCCGGTTGACTGGCGCACGATCAGCGCCACCGGCAGATCGACCCGAACGGGCGGCCCCCCGGCCGCGTCGCCTTCCAGCCGTGCGATCATGCGCAACGCGGCCTGTGCCCCGATATCGGCCGAGGGGATGCTGACCGTCGTCAGTGCCGGTGCCAGATGGGCCGAGAATTCCAGATTGTCGATACCGGCGACCGAGGCCGCGGCCGGCACCGGCAGGCCGGCTTCCTGCAACTCGATCATCGCGCCGATGGCCAGAACGTCCAGCAGCCCGATCAGCGCGGTGGGCTGCGGCGAGACCTGCATCAGGCTGCGCGCCGCGCCGCGCCCGGCGCCGATGTTGATCGGCGCCTCGACGATCCGCGCGGCATCAAGCGCGATGCCTTCCTGCGCCAGTTCCTCGCGCACGCCCTCAAGCCGGGATTTCTGGCGGTCGTTGCTGAGGATATGGCCGCAGATGACGCCGAAACGGCGGTGGCCGAGGTCCAGCAGATGGCGCGCCACCAGCCGGCCGGCAAGGTGATTGTCGACCGCGATGCAGTCATGATCGGGGCTGCCCGACCACATCTGCACCAGCGGCAGGCCGGCTTCCTCGATCATCCGCAGGGTTGAGCGCGGTCTTGCGCTGCCGACAACGATCAGCCCGTCAACCCCGTGCGAGATGAGTTGTGCGACGGCCGCGGCCTCGCTCGACGGATCGTATTCGTTCGAGGTCACCAGAAGCTGATAGCCTTCGCCATAGAGCGTGCGCTGCATGGTTTCCAGCGTGCTGGCGAAGATGGCGCTGTTCAGGGTCGGAATCACGATGCCGATGATGCGCGAGCGCCCCGAGACAAGTGCCTGGGCCTTGCGGTTGGGCACATAGCCCAGCCGGGCGGCGACGGCACGGATCCGCGCCAGCGTTTCGGGCTGGACAAGCGCAGGCTGGTTCATCGCGCGCGAGACCGTGGCGATCGACACGCCTGCCTCGCGTGCGATGTCGGTCACACCTGCCCGTCGGATCCGCACATCATGCTCCGGATGAAAAAATTTTCATTACACTGAAAACTGTTCAGGAGAATCGCCATTGGGTCAAGAAAAAATTGATGTTGACAGGAATCAGCAATCATGGAAACGTTTTCATAATTCCGGTTCGCCCGTCCGGCAGGCATTGCCGCGCGGGCCTGCACCGGGTTGCAGGCGCGAAGCGGGCCAGTACCGCCCGGCTTCCGGAAAGGAGCGCTCATGGCTGTCAGCTACCTCAAGAAGGCCAGCAAGACCCCCGAAACCGAGACCGGGCAGGCCCGTGCCGTGGTCACCGAGATGCTTGCCCGGATAGATTCCGAAGGCGAGGCGGCGGTGCGGGACTATGCCCGCAAGCTCGACAACTGGGATGGCGACATCGTCGTGACCGCCGACCAGGTCGAGGCCCGCGCCGCCGAGGTGCCGCAATCGGTGCGCGATGATATCCGCATGGCCGTCGAACAGGTGCGCCGATTTGCGCTGGCGCAGCGGGCATCGCTGGCCGATGTCTCGGTGACCATGGATACCGGCCTGCAGGTGGGCCAGCGCTGGGTGCCCTGCAATGTCGCCGGCTGCTATGTGCCGACCGGGCGCTATGCGCATATCGCCTCGGCCTACATGTCGGTTGCCACGGCCAAGGCTGCCGGCGTGGGCACCGTCATTGCCTGTTCGGCGCCCTATCGGGGCGGGCCGATTCACCCGCATGTGCTGTACGCCATGAAGGAGGCCGGCGCCGACGTGATCATGACGCTCGGCGGGGTGCAGGCCATCGCGTCGATGGCGCGCGGGCTGTTCACCGGCAAGCCCGCCGATATCATCGTCGGCCCCGGCAACAAGTTCGTGGCCGAGGCCAAGCGGATGCTGTTCGGCTCGGTCGGCATCGACGTGTTTGCCGGCCCGTCCGAGATTGCGGTGATCGCCGACCATACCGCCGATGCCGGGATCGTCGCGGCCGATCTGGTCGGCCAGGCCGAACACGGCCACGAATCCCCCGCGTGGCTGTTCACCTCGGACCGCGCGCTGGCGGAAAGGGTCATGGCACTGGTGCCCGAACTGATCGCCGCGTTGCCGCAGCCCGCCCGCGATGCCGCCGGCGCCGCCTGGCGCGACTATGGCGAGGTCGTGCTGTGCGACAGCCGCGAGGAACTGGTCGCGGTATCCGACCGCTATGCCAGCGAACACCTGCAGGTGCAGTGCGACGATCTGGCCTGGTGGCACGACAACCTGACCAACTATGGATCGCTGTTTCTGGGCGAAGAGACCACGGTCGCCTTCGGCGACAAGGTTTCGGGCCCCAACCATATCCTGCCGACCAAGTTCGCGGCGCGTTATTCGGCCGGGCTTTCGGTGCACAAGTTCCTCAAGCCGCTGACCTGGCAGCGCGCCGACCGCGAGGCCTGCAAGGCGGTGGCGCTGCCGGCGGCGCGGATTTCGCGGCTGGAGGGGATGGAGGCGCATGCCCGCACCTCGGATGTGCGCATGGCCAAGTACTTCCCCGGCCACAACTTCGATCTCGGCACCCCGGTGGAGTCGGTGGAATGACCGGCCGCGGCGCGGTGCGCGCATGACCGGCAGGCTGGCGCATCTGTTCGACCTGACAGGCCGGCGGGCGCTGGTGACCGGGGGTAACTCGGGCATCGGGCTGGCCATGGCGCGGGCGCTGGGCCTGCAGGGGGCCGAGGTGGTGCTGGTGGCCCGCCGCGCCGGGCCGCTGGAGGCCGCCGCCGCGGCGCTGACAGCCGAAGGCATCCGCGCCACCGGCTTCATCGCCGATCTGGAAAAGCCGGCCGCACTGGCCAAGCTGGCCGCGCAGGTGGCCGACCATGCCGGGCCGGTGGACATTCTGGTCAATGCCGCCGGGGTCAACCTGCGCCAGCCCTTCGGGCAGGTCAGCCCGGCGGCCTTTGACACCCATATGGCGCTGCACCTGCGCGCGCCCTTCCTGCTGACCCAGGCGCTGGCGCCCGGCATGGCGGCGCGCGGCTGGGGGCGTATCCTGAACCTCGGGTCGCTCCAGTCGGTGCGCGCCTTTGCCGATTCCGCGCCCTATGGTGCGGCCAAGGGCGGGGTGGTGCAGCTGACCCGCGCGATTGCCGAGGCATGGTCGGGGCGCGGCATCACCTGCAACGCCATCGCGCCGGGGTTCTTCCCAACCCCGCTGACCGAGCCTGTCTTTGCCGACCCCGAACGCGCGGCGCGCAATGCCGCCCAGACGGCGATCGGGCGCAACGGGGTGCTGGAAGACCTGCATGGTGCGACCGTCTTCCTGTGTTCGGATGCGTCGGGCTACATCACCGGGCAGACCCTGTTCGTGGACGGGGGGTTTACCGCCAGATGACCGGCCAGAGCTTGCCCGATACCATGGCCGCGCTGGTCTACACCGGCCCCAACCGGGTTGAACTGCGCCGCGAGCCGCTGCCGCGTCCGGGGCCGGCCGAGGCGCTGGTCCGGGTGCATGCGGTCGGTATCTGCGGGTCCGACATGCACGCCTATCATGGCCACGACAGCCGCCGCCCGGCGCCGCTGATCCTGGGCCACGAGGCCGCGGGCGCGGTGGTGGGCGGCCCGCTTGACGGCCGGATGGTGACAATCAACCCGCTGGTTGTGCCGGCCGACTGCCCCGCGGCGCTGGCCGGCCGGCCGCATCTGTCACCGTCGCGCCAGATCCTGTCGATGCCGCCGCGTCCGGGCGCCTTTGCCGAATATGTCGTGGCGCCCGAGGCCAACCTGCTGCCGGTGCCCGACGGTCTGAGCATCGCGCAGGCGGCGCTGGCCGAGCCGGTGGCGGTGTCCTGGCATGCGGTGCGGATCGGGATGGAACGGCTGTTCGGGGCGCCGGCCGCGCGTGTGCTGGTGCTGGGCGGTGGTGCCATCGGCGTGGCCGCGGCGCTGGCCGCGCGCCACATGGGCGCGGGTGCGGTGCTGCTTGCCGAAACCAACCCGGCCCGCCGGGAAAAGCTGACAGGGATGGCAGGCATCGCGGTCATCGACCCTGCGGCCGGAACCGCCGCGGCAGAAGGTGCTGATCTGGTGATCGACGCGGTGGGCGCGCGGGCAACCCGCGCGGCGGCTTCGGCACTGGTGCGGCCGGGCGGGGCGATCGTGCATGTCGGGCTGCTGCCGGGCGACGAGGGCTTCGACATCCGCCGTATCACCTTGCAGGAAATCACCCTGACCGGCAGCTATTGCTACACTCCGCAGGATTTTGCCGATGCGCTGACGGCAATGGGGCAGGGCGCGCTGGGCCCGCTTGACTGGTTCGCAACCCGCCCGCTGGCCGAAGGCCCTGCCGCCTTTGCCGATCTCGACGCCGGGCGGGTGGCCGACGCCAAGACGGTGCTGCTGCCCTGATCCTGCATCCCGCCGCCACCGCACCGGCCAGGCCGGGCGATGGTGGCAGGGCCTTGTCGCCTCAATCAGGCCGCAGCGCGGCGGCGCTGGCCGGCGGGGCGCCGGGCACGGCTGCGCGAGGGCGGGCGCGCGGCCTGTTTCTTGGGCTGCGGTGACCGGACAGGCGCGGCCGGCGCTTCGCCACCCAGCACCGGCAGGGGCTTGCCCAGCAGCTTTTCGATGGCGCGCAGGGCATCGGCCTCGGCCGGGGCGCAAAAGGCAATT
>SKWP01000153.1 GCA_007128865.1 Paracoccaceae bacterium | reverse complement strand
ATGGCTGGCCTGCTCCCCTATACGGCGCTTCGTGCCTTCGAGGCTGTCGCGCGATTGCGCGGTTTCGGGCGCGCGGCCGAGGAACTGGGCGTGACGCAAAGCGCCGTCAGCCAGCATGTCAAATCGCTTGAGGAATGGCTGGGCCAGCGGTTGCTGGTGCGTGGCGGCGGGCGGGTTTCAACGACCGGAGAGGGCGCGCGGCTGGCGGCGGCCGTAAAGCAGGGGTTTGGCCTGGTGACCACGGTCTGCCGCGAACTTCGCGAGGCCAAGGGCGGTACACTGGCGCTCAATATCTCCTGCCTGCCGGGTTTTGCCTATGTCTGGCTCATCCCGAGGCTGATCGGGTTTGACCAGCTTCATCCCGATATTCCCGTATCGATCACCGGTACGGCGATGCTTGCGAATTTCACCGATGACGAAACCGACCTAGCCATCCGCTATGGTCTGGGGGATTATGCCGGCCTGCATGTCGAACGGCTCCTTTCGGAAACGCTGTTTCCCGTCTGTTCGCCCGCGCTGCTGGAACAGGGCCCGCCGCTGACATCGGTGCAGGATCTTGCGCATCACACGATGCTTGTCGATGATGTCACCGATCTCGGGGGCAACCCGCCGACATGGGACTTCTGGGCGCGCGAGACCGGGCAAAGCCTGCCAAAACCCGCGCGGCTGCGTCGTTTCGGACAGTCGAACATGGTCTTGCAGGCTGCCGAGCGCGGCCTTGGGGTTGCGCTGGGCCGGTCGCCGCTGGTTGCGGATGCGCTGGCGCGCGGAACGCTTGTGCAGCCCCTGCCGGGTGAGGCCGCGTCGCAATTCGCCTACTGGATCGTCTGCCCGCCAGAGGCCCTGTCGGTGCCCCGTGTCCGCGCCTTTCGCGACTGGTTGCTGACCGAGGCGAAGAATTCGCGCTGATCAACCGGCTTCGGCCGCAATCTGCCGTTCGACCTTCTTGCGGAAACGCATCGCCGCTGCATCGATCCCGAGGTTGATGTAGGGGCTGCGCGCCGCCTTCATCCCGGCGTGGACTTCTTCCAGAACATCCTTGTCCTCGTTGAACGCCATTGTCGCGCCGGCAAACATCGAGGCGGACATTTCGGCGTCATCCGGCCGCTGGTTGCGATGCTGAAACCAGAAATACATCGAATGATCCGCATCAACCGGGGTCATGAAATTGTACGAGAAATTCACGAAGGCCGCGTCGGGCAGCCCGTCATCCGACCCGCCGGTTCCGGCCGGCGTATAGATCGACTTGTTGATCGCGGTGGATGGCAGACGGCATTCGTAATGCTGCTTGCGGTCGCAGGGCCCGTCGAAGGCTAGGAAAGGTGCGTAATAGGGTGGCGCCGGCCGGTCGCGAATCCAGCGCCAGACAATCACGCGTTCGTCTTCTTCGGTGATTTCCAGCGCGACATTGTCGGTTCCCGCCCCGGCAAAGGAACTCAGATGCACCCAAGCCACATGCGACGGGTCGAGCAGGTTGTCGGTGATCCAGAGGTAATGACAGGCGATATCCAGCGCGCCACATTCCGTGCGCCCCCAGGACGGATTGTCATATTCGGGGATATCGATCAGCGGCGTTGTCGCGGCAAGCTCGGGCGCACCCATCCAGATCCAGACAAAACCATAGCGTTCCCGGACCGGATAGCTGGTGACCTGTGCGCGTCGGGGTATGGCGCCTTCCTGGGTGGGCGCGGCGACACAGCGGCCCGAGCCGTCAAATGTCAGCCCGTGATAGCCGCACACGACCGTGTCGCCCTGCAATGCGCCCCTGGACAGCGGCAGCTTGCGGTGCGGGCAGGCATCCTCAAGCGCGGCGACGGTGCCATCGCTGCGCCGGAACAGCACGACCCTTTCCTCCAGAACGAGGCGGGGGGTCAGCGCATGGCCGATATCCTGAGACCGGGCACAGACATACCAGGTATTGCGGATGTAACCCTCGCTGTTCATCAGAGTCTCCTTGCGTGATGCGCTTGCGCACTACATTAGCTCATGCTTAAGTTTGACTAAAGTGATTTCTCTCTGTCCGGTGGCTGACGATGCAACGACTGCCCATGATCGACATGCACGCCCATTTCTACGGGGGCGGCCTGGTCGAGCAACTGCGCCAGCGTACCGAGCGGCCCTGCCTGCGCAGCGTGAATGGCGCCGCGCAGATGCTGGCGATGAATGGCGCCTTCCCCTTTGAAGAGGCGCATTGGAATCCCGAGACCATTCTGGCGCAGATGGATGAAAGCGGAGTGTCGCGGCGGATGCTGACATTTCCCGGCGCGCTTTGTCTGGATGCGCTGCCGGTCGCCGAGATTGCCGGAGCGATAACCGCCTTCAACAGCTTCATGTCCGATCTGCAGGCACGCACGAATGGCAGGCTGATGGGGCTGGCCGGCCTGCCCCTGGCCGACCCGGAACTGGCGGCGCGCGAGTTGTTGCGCGCCCGGCGCGAACTGGGGCTGGCGGGTGCGATCCTGCCTTCGGACTACTTCGACACGATCAGCGATGCACAGGCCCTGCGGCCGGTGCTGGAGGCTGCCGACAACACCGGTGCGCTGCTGATGCTGCATCCCGGCCCGATGGCGGGGCAGGCACCGGCGCCGGTGGCGGCCGAATTCCCCCAGTATCGCACCTCGGCGGTGGCCTTGCAGGCCCAGACATCGCAGGTGGTGCTGACCCTCCTGCTGTCGGATATGCTCGACGTCTTTCCGCGGATCCGCTTTCAGATCATCAATCTGGGCGGCACCGTACCGTTCATCCTCGAACGGATGCAGAGTATCGCGCGCCACCGGACACCGCAAACCCCCTTTCCGACCGAAAGGTTGCGCCGGTTGTGGTTCGACACCGCCTCGATGGGGCCAAGGGCGCTGGAAGCCGCGGTTGCGGTCTATGGCGCGGACCGGATCATGCTGGGCACCGACTGGCCGATCTTCCGCGATTTCCCGCATGAGACGACGCTGGCGCATGCGCGCCTGTCCCCCGACGATCTGGCCCGGATCAGCCACGCCACGGCGCTTGCCCTGCTGGACGATCCGGGCCTGTCCTGACCGTCAGTTCCCCAGTATTCCGGGCAGGCGCAACCCGTGATCCCTTGCGCACTGGATGGCATCCTCATAGCCCGCATCGGCATGCCGCCAGACGCCCGAGGCCGGGTCGTTCCACAGCACGCGCTCCAGCCGTCTTGCCGCTTCGGGCGTGCCATCGGCCACGATCACCACACCGGCATGCTGCGAAAAGCCCATGCCCACGCCGCCGCCATGGTGCAGGCTGACCCATGTCGCCCCCGAAGCCGTGTTCATCAGCGCATTCAGAAGCGGCCAGTCCGACACCGCGTCCGAGCCGTCGCGCATGGCTTCGGTTTCGCGATTGGGGCTGGCGACCGAGCCACTGTCGAGATGATCACGCCCGATGACCACAGGCGCCTTCAGTTCACCCGAGGCCACCATTTCGTTGAACTTCAGCCCGGCGCGATGGCGGTCTCCCAGCCCGAGCCAGCAGATGCGCGCCGGCAGGCCCTGAAAGGCGATGCGTTCGCGCGCCATGTCCAGCCAGCGATGCAGATGGCCGTTCTCGGGAAACAGATCGCGCATGGCCTGATCGGTGCGGTAGATATCTTCGGGGTCGCCGGAAAGCGCACACCAGCGGAACGGCCCGATCCCCCTGCAAAAGAGCGGCCGGATATAGGCCGGAACGAACCCGGGGAAGGCAAAGGCGTTTTCAAGCCCTTCCTCCTTGGCCATCTGCCGGATGTTGTTGCCATAATCCAGCGTCGGCACCCCCGCGTTCCAGAAATCGACCATGGCCGCGACATGCACCTTCATGCTGGCGCGCGCGGCCCTTTCCACCGCCTTCGGGTCGCTTTCCTGCCTTTCGCGCCATTCGGCCACGGTCCAGCCGATGGGCAGGTAGCCATGCACCGGGTCATGGGCGCTGGTCTGGTCGGTCACCATGTCGGGGCGCGGGCCGCCGTCCTGCATGCGGCGGGCGAGTTCGGGGAAGATTTCGGCCGCATTGCCGATCAGCGCCACCGATTTCGCCTCGCCTGCCCTCGTCCAGCGGTCGATCATCGCCAGCGCCGCGTCAAGGTCATGGGTCTTTTCATCGCAATAGCGGGTCCGGATGCGGAAATCGGCGCGGGTTTCGTCGCATTCCACCGCCAGACAGCAGGCACCGGCCATAACCGCGGCCAGCGGCTGCGCGCCGCCCATGCCGCCCAGACCGGCGGTCAGAATCCAGCGGCCCCTGAGCGCGCCACCATAATGCTGCCGACCCGCCTCGGCGAAGGTTTCGTAGGTGCCCTGAACGATGCCCTGGGTGCCGATATAGATCCAGGATCCGGCGGTCATCTGGCCGTACATCATCAGACCCTTGCGATCGAGCGCGTTGAAATGATCCCAGGTGGCCCAGTGCGGCACGAGGTTCGAATTGGCGATCAGCACGCGCGGCGCGTCGGCATGGGTGCGGATGATGGCAACGGGCTTGCCCGACTGCACGATCAGCGTCTCGTCGGCCTCGAGATCCTTCAGCCCGGCCACGATGCGGTCGAAATCCGCCCATGTGCGCGCGGCGCGGCCGATACCGCCATAGACCACCAGCTCGTGCGGATTTTCGGCCACATCAGGATGCAGGTTGTTCATCAGCATCCGCATCGCAGCCTCGGTCAGCCAGCTTTTCGCGCTGATCTCGGGGCCGGTTGGCGGATAGATGTCGCGCAGGTTGTGGCGGGGGTTGGTCATGGCCGGCCTCTCAGGGTTGGAGCGAGGGTTTCCAGGCTGTGCAGGATATCGCGCAGATGCGGCCGCAGCCGGTCTGCCCGGGCATTGTCGTAGGCAAAGGGCGGGCTTTCGCCCGACAGGTGGGTGACCTGGGCGAGTTCCATTTGTATGGCGTGCATGCCGCGCGCCGGCTGGCCATACTGGCGCGTGGTCCAGCCGCCCTTGAAACGGCCGTTCAGCACCGATGTATAACCTTCGGCGGCTGCGCAGACGGCGGTTACTGCGGCCTCTATCCCGGGCGCACAGGTGGTGGAACCGTTGGTGCCGATGTTGAAATCCGGCAGGCGGCCGTCGAACAGGAACGGGATATGGCTGCGGATGGAATGGCAGTCATACAGGATCACGACGCCGTGGCGTACCTGCACCCGCTCCAGTTCGGCGGCGAGCGCGGCGTGATAGGGCGCATGATATCCCGCGCGCCGCGCATCGATTTCCGCGGCATCGGGCGGGGTGGTCCAGAGCGCTTCGCCATCGAAATCCGTGAGCGGCACGAGCCCGGTGGTGTTCTGTCCGGGATAGAGGCTGGCGCCGGACGGATCGCGATTTGCGTCGATCAGATAGCGGTGAAAGGTGGCGCGCACGATGGTGGCCGACGGCAACAACCCGGCATAGAGCCGTTCGATATGCCAGTCGGTATCGGCAAGACGCCGGCCAAGCGGTGTAAGCCGGGCAAGAACGTCGTCCGGCAGCCAGGTGCCGGTGTGCGGCATGCCCAGCACCACGGGGCCATCGCCACGGATCACTTCGACCGGGGTCATCGTGCCTTGTCCTCCAGCAGGTCGGCAACACCACAGGCTGCCGCGACGGTTCCGCCGCTGACAAGCGCCGCTGCGCGCGCGATGTCGTCGGCCATGTAGCGATCCTCGCCCAGGGCCGGCACGGTATCGCGGGTGATCTGCAGAAGCCGCAGAAGGGCACGCGAAGTCTTCAGCGGCGCCCGGAATTCCACGCCTTGCGCGGCGCACAGCAGCTCGACCCCCAGAATGACGCTCAGGTTGGCATTCATCCGCGCCAGCCGCCGCGCACCATGGGCCGCCATCGAGACATGGTCTTCCTGATTGGCCGACGTGGGGGTGGAATCGGTCGAACAGGGGTTGGCCAGATGCTTGTTCTCGCTCATCAGCGCGGCCGAGGTCACCTCGGCGATCATCAGCCCCGAATTCAGCCCCGGTTCGGGGGTCAGGAACGGCGGCAGGTCGTGACTCAGCGCCGGGTCCACCATCAGGGCGATGCGGCGCTGCGCAATCGCGCCGATCTCGGCCACTGCAAGGGCGACCTGATCGGCGGCAAAGCCAACGGGCTCTGCGTGAAAGTTTCCGCCCGAGACGATCCTGCCTTCGTCCACAATCACCAGCGGGTTGTCGGATACCGCGTTGGCCTCGATCTCGAGCGTGCGGCCGGCAAAGCGCAGCAGGTCAAGCGCGGCACCGGTCACCTGCGGCTGGCAGCGGATGCAATAGGGATCCTGCACGCGGCTGTCGCTGTCGCGGTGGCTTTCGCGGATTTCCGAGCCGGCCATGATCATCCGCATTGCGCGGGCGACATCGATCTGGCCGCGGTGCCCGCGCAGGTCATGGATGGCCGGCTCCAGCGGCGCGGTTGACCCCATGATCGCATCGGTGGACAGGCACGAGGTGGCCACCGCGGCCTGTGCATTGCGCATCGCGTCGAACCAGCCCGCCAGCGCGCAGGCGGTGGAAAACTGGGTGCCGTTGATCAGGCCCAGCCCTTCCTTGGGGCCCAGAACCACAGCCGAAAGCCCCGCGCGGTGCAATGCCCGGGCCGATGGCATCCGTTCGCCCGCGAAAAAGGCCTCTCCTTCGCCGATCAGCGTCGCCGCCATATGCGCCAGCGGCGCCAGATCACCCGACGCGCCGACCGAGCCCTGAACCGGCACCACCGGCGTTACCCCGAGTGCCAGCAGGTCTTGCAAAAGCGCGACGGTCTCCCACCGCAGGCCGGATGCGCCGCGCCCGACCGACAGGAGTTTCAGCGCCATCATCAGCCGCGTGGTGGGGATGTCCAGTGCCTCGCCCACACCGCAGCAATGGCTCAGGATCAGGTTGCGCTGCAACCGCGCGGTATCCTGCGCGGCGATGCGCACCGAGGCAAGTTTGCCAAAGCCGGTATTGACACCATAGACGGCAGCATCGGCCGCCGCCGCCTGCGCGACAATCTCGGCTGCGGCCTCGATCGCGGGGCGGGCCGTGGCGCTCAGGCAGGCGGGGTGGCCGTGGCGCCAGATGGCTTCAAGCTGTGCCAGGGTCGCTGCACCGGGGCTCAGGGTCACGGTCATGCCTCACCCCCGAAAACCCGCTTCCACAGCGGATTGAACCCGATGCGATAGGTCAGCTCGGCCGGATGCCCGACATCCCAGATCGCCAGATCTGCCCGCGCGCCGGCGGCAATGCTGCCCCGGTCCGTCAGGCCCAGCGCGCGCGCGGCGTGGCGGGTCACGCCCGCAAGGCATTCCTCGGGCGTCATGCGAAACAGCGTTGCGCCCATGTTCATGGCCAGCAGAAGCGATGTCATGGGCGATGATCCCGGGTTGCAATCGGTGGCAAGGGCCATGGCAACGCCATGGGTGCGAAACGCCGCGATCGGCGGTGGCCGGGTTTCGCGCAGCGTGTAGAACGCACCGGGCAGGATTACCGCCACGGTTCCGGCCCTTGCCATCGCTGCCGCATCGCCGGCATCGGCATATTCCAGGTGATCGGCCGATAGCGCGCCGAATTCGGCGGCCAGCTGCGTGCCGCCCTGATGCGACAGTTGCTCGGCATGCAGCTTGACCGGCAGGCCAAGCGCGCCAGCGCGGTCGAACAGGCGCCGTATCTGGGCCGGTGAAAAGGCGATATGCTCGCAAAACCCGTCCACGGCATCGACCAGCCCCTCGGCATGGGCGGCTGCCAGCGCCGGCAGGCAGACGTCTTCGAGATAGGCGTCGGCATTCATGCCGGCCGGTACGGCGTGGGCGCCCAGAAAACTGGTCTGCACCTGAACCGGGCGCAATCGGGCGATCTGCCGGGCCGCGCGCAGCATCCGTGCCTCGGTGTCGATGTCGAGGCCATAGCCCGACTTGATCTCTACCGTGGTCACGCCCTCGGCGATCAGCGCATCGATGCGGGGCAGCGCGGCGGCGACCAGGGCATCTTCGGACGCGGCGCGCGTCTGCGTGACGGTCGACACGATGCCGCCGCCTGCGCGGGCGATATCCTCATAGCTTGCCCCTTCCAGCCGCATCTCGAACTCGCGCGCGCGGTTGCCACCATGGACGATATGGGTGTGGCAATCGATCAATCCCGGCGTCACCAGCCTGCCGGCCAGATCGAGTTTCGCCCCGCCCCGAAAGCCGTCGGGCAGGGCATCCATCGGCCCGACCCATGCGATCTGCGTGCCATCCAGTGCAACCGCGCCGTCGCGGATCAGGCCATAGGGGCCGGGGCCGTCCATCGTGGCAATCGTTGCGTTGGTCAGAAGCATGAGCCACCTTGAATTGTGCAGGTCTATAAGGTTTATGTATAAACATAATAACGAGTCAACGGATGAATGCCATGCAGACGCTCTGGGCCGAACACGCGTTGCTGCACAGCGGATGGGCCAATGATGTGCGGGTCACGATCGACGCCCGGGGTTACATCGACCATGTGCAAACCGGCGTCCCCGGTGATGGCGCGCAGCGGGTCGGCATCCTGCTGCCGGCACCGGTCAACGGGCACAGCCATGGCTTTCAGCGCGCCATGGCCGGGCTGACCGAACGCCGGGGCCCGGACCCGCGCGACAGCTTCTGGACATGGCGCAAGCTGATGTTCCGCTTCCTCGACAGGCTGACACCCGAGCATGTCGAGGCGATTGCCGCGCTCGTGCAGATGGAGATGCTCGAAGCGGGCTATGCGACCAATGTGGAATTCCACTATCTGCACCACCAGCCCGGCGGCATGCCCTATGCCAATCCGGCAGAAATGTCCGAACGCATCGCGGCCGCCACGGTCACAAGCGGCATCGGCCTGACACTGCTGCCCGTACACTACCAGTTCGGCGGGCTGGATCGCCGTCCGCTCGGCCCCGGACAGATCCGTTTCGGCACCGACCCCGATGGCTTTGCGCGGCTTTACGAGAATGCATCGCGGGCGCTGCGTGATCTGCCCTCCGATTGCAACAGCGGCGTTGCCCCGCACAGCCTGCGCGCTGTGGCGCCGGATGTGCTGGACCGTATCGCGGCGCTGACCGACGGCCCGATGCACATGCATCTGGCCGAGCAGCAGGCCGAGGTTGATGAGGTTTCGGCCAGCCTCGGCAGGCGCCCGGTGGAATGGGTGCTGGACAACATCGCCCTCGGGCCCCGCGTCAGCTTCATTCACTGCACCCGGATGCAGCCGCATGAAACCGTCGCCCTGGCGCAAACGGGTGTGGTTGCCGGGTTGTGCCCGATCACCGAATCGAGCCTCGGTGACGGGATCTTCGACGCAGTGCGCTGGTTCGATGCCGGCGGGCATGTGGCCATCGGGTCCGATTCGAATATCAGGATTACCCTGGCCGAGGAGTTGCGCACGCTCGAATACTCCCAGCGCCTGCGCGACCGCTCGCGCGCGGCGCTTGCGACGGAAACCGCCTCGACCGGCCGGCGACTGTTCGAGGCCGCTGCAAGGGGCGGTGCACTGGCGGCCGGGCGGGAAAGCGGGGCGATCCGGGTGGGCCTGCTGGCCGATCTGATGGCGCTGGACGCCGGGCATATCGATCTGGCAGGCCGGCGGGGCGATACCTGTCTGGACAGCTATGTCTTTGCCGGTGATGACCGGATGGTGCTGGATGTCTGGTCGGCGGGCCGGCATATGGTGCGCGATGGCAGGCATGTCCGGCGCGCGGCCATACTGGCCGCCTATCGCGCGGCGATGCACGATCTGGGGCAGACCCTGTGACCGGCGAGGACCGCAAGACCTGGCAGGCCGTGCAGGAGACGGTGCGCCAGCGCATCAGCCGGCGCGTCTGGATACCCGGCGCCCTGATCCCGCACGAAGCCGAGCTGGCGCGGGAATTCGGCTGTGCACGCGCCACGGTCAACCGCGCCCTGCGCGGCCTGGCCGAAGCCGGCTTGATTGAACGGCGACGCAAGGCCGGCACCCGCGTGGCGCTGAACCCGGTGCGCCGCGCCGAATTCAGCATTCCCCTGATCCGCGAAGAGATCGAAGGCAGGGGCCAGAGCCATGACTATCGCATCCTCTGCCATGAGATGCGCCTGCCGCCGCCGGACGTGCAGGCGCGTCTGCAGATTGGCGCTGCGCGGCCGATCCTGTATCTGCAGACGCTGTATACTGCCGATGCCATGCCCTATGTCTTCGAGACGCGCTGGATAAACTCGATCGCAGTCCCGAAGGTTCTGGATGCCGATTTCGGCACCGTCAGTCCCAATGAATGGCTGGTGCGCGAGGTGGCATTCGACGGCGGGGATTTTACCGTCTCGGCCATTGCGGCCACGCAACGCGAAGCATCGGTGCTGGCATGCGGTGTCGGTGAGGGCTTGCTGGTGCTCGACCGCAGGACGCGGCACGAGGATCGGATCATCACCTCTGTCAAGCTGGT
>SKWP01000126.1 GCA_007128865.1 Paracoccaceae bacterium | reverse complement strand
GTCGAGTTGCGCATCCGTGGTATCGGGCAGGGTGAAATCCGGCTCGCTGGTAGAGCCGACGGCCACGGTCCCGTCGTCATGGGGCACGATATAGAGCCCGGGCGCGGTGATGATCGGGGTCTGCGGCGGGGTTTCCATGGCCAGAAGCAGCGCCTGCCCCTTGACCCCGCCCCGGCCGGCCGCCGGCAGGGCGGCAAGCCCCTCCCATCCCGTTGCCCAGATGACCGGGCCAGCATCGGCGCCGGGCGCGGCATCGGTGCCGGCCGACTCGAGAATCTCCACGCCGCCGGCACGCAGCGCGGCAGCAAGGGCGGCCGCCGCCCGGCGCGGATTGAGCCGGGCCGACAAGGTGTCGTGCACCACCTGCCCCGCCCCGGCAGCAACCGGCATACCGGGGGCGCGGGATGCCGCGGTGACCTGCCAGACAAATCCATCCGGCCACAGCGCTGCCGCCCCTGCCTGCCGTTTCCGCGCCCTTTCGACGCCGGCGGCATCGGCAATGGGCTGGACCCTGCCCACCCGCGCATATCCCGGATCCCCGCCGCCGGAACGGGCGATTTCGGCCCACCAGTCGCCGGCCGTGGCGAGGGCTTCGAGCTGCAGTTGTCTCAGCACGTTCCGGCCTTCCGGGGCATGGGGGGCAAGTGCGCCGACAAGCCCGCCGCTGGCACCGGAACCGATGCGCCGCGCCTCGATCAGCCGCACCGTGGCACCGCGCTGCAGGCAGGCCCAGGCTGCGGCCAGCCCGAAGATGCCGCCGCCCATCACGGTGATCGTACCGGCCATTGCCTTTCCCCTGTCAGCAACCCATTCTGCGCCCGTCAACAAGCTTAGGACGATGGCGCGACATGGGCCAGAGCGCGGATGGCACGGGGCTGGACTGGGACGGCGCGCGCCCGCTTTCGCGTCGCTACGGCGATGGCTATTTCTGCGCCGACGGGCTTGCCGAATCACGCCATGTGTTTCTGGCCGGCAATGACCTTCCGGCCCGTTTCCGGCCCGGTTTCCGCATTGCCGAACTCGGCTTCGGCACCGGGCTGAACATGCTTGCGGCACTGCTGGCCTGGCGCGCGGCCGGCATAGCCGGCAGCCTGCACTACACCGGTTTCGAGGCCCATCCGCTGGCGGCAGAGGATATCGCCCGCGCGCTTGCGCCGTTTCACGAACTTGCCCCGGTGGCGGGGCGGTTTCTGGGTGCATGGGCGCGTGACAGGCGGCGGATGCACCTGGAAGGCATCACCATCGACATCGTCGAAGGGGATGCGCGCGAAACCCTGCCGGCATGGACGGGTCGCGCCGATGCCTGGTTTCTCGATGGCTTTGCACCGGCCCGAAACCCCGAGTTGTGGGAACTGCCGCTGCTGGCCGAGGTTGCAGGGCATTCGGCGCCCGGCGCGACGCTGGCCAGCTTTACCGCGGCCGGGCATGTGCGCCGGGCGCTGGATGCGGCGGGCTTTGCGGTCGAACGGCGCCCCGGTTTCGGCCGCAAGCGGCACATGACAACGGCGCGGCTGCGCGGCCGGGGGGCCCCGGATTGACCGCTCAGAACACCCGGCTTGGCATCCTGCTGATGATTGCCGTCACCATCGTGTTTGCCGGACAGGATGCCATTTCGCGCCATCTGGCCGAACACTACAGCATCCTCATGGTGGTGATGATCCGCTACTGGTTCTTTGCCGTCTTCGTGCTGGTGCTGGCCGCGCGCAAGGCCGGCGGGTTGCGCCGGGCCGCGGCCACCAGCCAGCCGCTGCTGCAGATCTTCCGCGGCGTGCTGCTGGCGGCCGAGGTCTGCGTTATGGTTCTGGCCTTTGTGGTGATGGGTCTGGCGGCCTCGCACGCGGTCTTTGCGGCCTATCCGCTGATCATCGCGGCGCTGTCGGGCCCGATACTGGGCGAACGGGTGGGTTGGCGGCGCTGGACCGCGATCGCGATCGGCTTTGCCGGCATCCTGATCATCCTGCAACCCGGCAGCGGGACACTGCGCATCGAGGCGCTGATCCCGCTGGCCGCCGCCGCGATGTTTGCCGTCTACGGATTGCTGACCCGCTATGCCGCTCGGCGCGACAGCGCCGCGGTCAGCTTCTTCTGGACCGGCACGGCGGGCGCCGTGGCCATAACGATTGTCGGCATCTGGGCATGGGAACCGATGGCACAGTCGGACTGGGGCTGGATGGCCCTGCTCTGCTGTACGGCGGCGTTGGGTCATTGGCTGCTGATCAAGGCGCTCGAGGTGGCCGAGGCCGCGGCGATCCAGCCCTTTGCCTATCTTCAGCTGGTCTGGGCCTCGGGGCTGGGGCTGTTCCTGTTCGATGAGACACTGACACCGAACCTGGTGTTGGGCGCGGCGGTGGTTGTTGCGGCAGGCATGTTCACCCTGTGGCGTTCCCGCGAGGGCGGCACGAAATAGGGCGGCACGGCACGGATGGCTTGCTGCAAACCGCCGCCGTATCCGGCCGGCATCACCCTTTTGACAACATGCAATTCGGCCCGGTGACAGATTCGGGCCATGCTGCTAAGGGCGCAGGATGACCCGTGCCGCACGAATACGACTGTCGCTGGGCATCAGCCTGATTGTCGCCACCGTCATCGGCTGGCTGACGCTGATGCCGGCCGAGGATCTGCCCGCTGCACCGGGCAGCGACAAGCTGCACCATTTCATCGCCTTTGCCGCACTGGTCCTGCC
>SKWP01000133.1 GCA_007128865.1 Paracoccaceae bacterium | reverse complement strand
GATGTCCTTGGCGGTCACGCCCGGCGGCAGGGTGCCGGTGATCTCGACCTTCATGTTCTTCGATTTCTTCTGAATCAGCGTCTGGGTGGCCAGCACATGTTCCACCTCGGAGGTGCCGATCCCGTGGGCCAGCGCGCCAAAGGCGCCATGGGTGGCGGTGTGGCTGTCGCCGCAGACCACCGTCATCCCCGGCAGGGTCCAGCCCTGTTCCGGCCCGACGATATGCACGATGCCCTGACGGATGTCGTTTACGGGGTAATAATGGATGCCGAAATCGCGCGCATTGGCGTCCAGCGCCTCGACCTGGATGCGGCTGTCCTCGTTCTCGATGATGCCGCTGGCGCGGTCGGGAGTGGTGGGTACGTTGTGGTCGGGCACGGCGATGGTCTTTTCGGGCGCACGCACCGTGCGGCCGGTCATGCGCAGCCCCTCGAAGGCCTGCGGGCTGGTGACCTCGTGCACCAGATGGCGGTCGATATACAGCAGACAGGTGCCGTCGGGTGCCTCGTCTACCAGATGGGCATCCCAGATCTTGTCGTAGAGTGTTTTCGGAGCGGTCATCGCGCATCCTCCAGGCAGAACGGTGAAAGGGACGAAGGCGGCAAGGTCGCCGGCTCAGCGCCTGCGGGCATGAACCGAACGGTTGTCGCGGCTGAACCGCCAGGGCAGCCGGGCACGATCGGAAATGTCGAAATACCGCATCATTCCTGTCGAATACGCCCGAATCCCCGGTCAGGCAACATCAATGCGCAGCCAGCGCCGCTGTCCGGCCTGCCGGCATGCGATCATCGCGGCAGTGTCATTGAGATTTTGCGTGACGGATGCTAAAGTTTTCCGGCGCCGTGCTGATGCCCGGCGATGCAGGAAAGCGTGACGAACCACGAAAGGATGACGCCCTGACATACATGCAGCAGGCAGCCGGCAACACGGCTGCACCCGCCGCGGGGCTGCCCGCGGCAAGCGCCGGTTCCGAAAGGGATCTCATTGCGGCGGTCATTGCCTCGCTCGAAGAGGACAAGGCCGAGGACATCGTCGTCATCGACCTTCGAGGCCGGTCATCCATGGCCGATCAGATGGTCGTGTGCTCGGGCCGGTCAACACGGCAGGTCAGCGCCATTTCCGAAAAGCTCATCGACCGGCTGAAGCAGGAATACGGCTTCACCCCGCGCAGCGAGGGGCTGGAGACGGGCGATTGGGTGCTGATCGATGCCGGCGATGTGGTGGTGCATGTCTTCCGCCCCGAAGTGCGCGAATTCTATCAGCTCGAAAAGCTCTGGCAGCCTGCCACGCCGGAACCAGGCCACCCTGCGCGGGTCTGAATGCGGTTGAGAATTCGGGCGGTGGGCCGGCTGCGCGACGGGCCGGAAGCGCGGCTTGTCAAGGATTACCTGGCCCGAACCGCCCGCACCGGCGCCCGTCTGGGCCTTGGGCCCGCAACCGTCGAAGAGGTCGAGGACCGCAGCGGCGGCGGCCGGGAAGCCGAAGCGGCGCTGCTGTTGCGGGGCATCCCCCCCGGCGCAGCGCTCTGCGTGCTGGACGAACGCGGCCGGCTGCTGGATTCGCCCGCCTTTGCGGCAAGGCTTGCCGACTGGCGCGATGCCGGCACCCGCGAGGCGGTCTTTGTCATCGGCGGTGCCGACGGTGTCGCAGCGCCGCTGCGCGACGGCGCCGGGCTGCTGCTGTCGCTCGGGCCGATGGTCTGGCCGCACATGCTGGTGCGGGTGATGCTGGCCGAACAGCTGTATCGCGCCACGTCCATCCTGTCGGGCGGGCCGTACCACCGCGTCTGAGGCCCGCGGAAGGCTCTGTGTTGTAGCAGCGCCCGGCGTCCTGTAACAGTGAGCCGACCAAGACAAGGATCCGGACTTCAGATGACCCTGCGCCCGTTTCGCCGCCTGCTGGCTGCCATCGCCCTTCCGCTGCTTGCCGCCTGCGCCAGCAGCCTTGACGATCTCGATGCAACGCCGCAGCCGCTGGGCGACTTCTATCTGGGGCACAATATCGTGGTGGCCTCGAACGTCACCCGCGGGCCGCTGTCGCGCGAGGCAAGCGAGGAAGAACTGGAAGCCGCGGTGAAGGCGGCCATAGACCAGCGTTTCCGCCGCTTCGACGGCGACCGGCTTTACCATCTGGCGATTTCCGTCGACGGCTATGTTCTGGCCCAGCCCGGCATCCCCGTGGTGGCCGCGCCGAGATCGGCGCTGATCTTCGGTGTCACGGTCTGGGATGACGCCGCGGAGGCCAAGCTCAACGACACGCCGCACCGTATCACCGTGCTTGAGGATCTTTCCGGCGACACGATCGTGGGCTCGGGCCTGACCCGGACCGCCGAACAGCAGCTCGAGTCGCTGTCGTTCAACGCAGCGCGGGCCGTGGAGCGCTGGTTGCGCGAAAACGAGGCATGGTTCACACGCTTTCCCGCCGTCGCCGTTGCGGCCGGGGAATGACCGCACCGGCACGATGGCGCGCATGCATCCGGCGGGCTTGATTTTTCCGTCGACTGCCGATAGACGGCGCGCGATGCAGAACCGGGTCCGGCGGACCCTCAGGAAAACGGGGCGCGGCCACCATGGCGAAGGCTAAGTTTGAACGGACGAAACCGCATGTGAACGTCGGCACGATTGGTCACGTTGACCATGGCAAGACGACGCTGACGGCTGCGATCACGAAGTATTTCGGCGAG
>SKWP01000054.1 GCA_007128865.1 Paracoccaceae bacterium | reverse complement strand
AGGCGTCCTCGATCACCCGCACCCCGTGGCGGCGGGCCAGCGCCCCGATCGCGGCCATGTCGCAGCTCTGGCCGCACATGTGCACCGGCATGATGACTTCCGGCAGACGCCCGGTGCGCGCGGCAGCGTCGAGCCTGGCCTCCAGCGCGGCCGGGTCCATGTTAAAGGTTTCCGGATCGATGTCGACGAAATCGACCTCGGCACCGCACAACCGGCCGACATTGGCCGAGGCGACAAAGGTGATTGGCGAGGTCCACAGCAATCCGCCGGGGCCGAGACCCAGCGCCAGGCAGGCGACATGCAGCGACGACGTGGCGGAATTCGTTGCCACTGCATGCGGCGCCCCGGTTGCCGCGCATACCGCGGCCTCGAAGGCCGGAACCCGCGGCCCCTGGGTCAGATAGTCGGATCGCAGCACCGCCAGCACCGCGGCTTCGTCCTCGGGCGTGATATGCTGGCGGCCGTAGGGGATCATCGTTGCACGAGCCCGGCCATCGACAGGAACGCATCGGCAGTCAGCCACTGGTCGTTGCTGCCGGAGTTGTATTCGAACCCCTGCGGCACCGGCTGCCCCTTCTGGCCCAGGCGGTTGCGGGCGAAATCCACATCATGGGCAAAGCGTATGGTGGGCTTGATCACGAAATGGTCGTCGAAGGCGAGCGTCAGGTGGCTGTCATCGGCCGGGCACATGACCTCGTGCAGCTTTTCGCCCGGCCGGATGCCGATGATGCGGTGCGGCAGATCCGGGGCCATGGCCCGAGCCAGATCCACCATGCGCATGGATGGGAGGCGCGGCACGAAGATCTCGCCGCCATACATGCGTTCAAAGGCGCCAAGGACAAAATCCACACCCTGTTCCAGGGTGATCATGAAACGCGTCATCGCCTCGTGGGTGATGGGAAGCTCGGTCGCGCCCTCGGCGATAAGCTTGCGGAAGAACGGCACCACCGACCCGCGCGACCCCACCACATTGCCGTATCGCACGACCGAAAACCGCGTCGGGCGGGTGCCGACCATGTTGTTGGCGGCCACGAACAGCTTGTCGGAGGCAAGCTTGGTGGCACCGTACAGGTTGACCGGATTGGCGGCCTTGTCGGTTGACAGCGCGATGACCCGTTTGACCCCGGCCGCAAGCGCCGCCGAGATCACATTCTCGGCGCCGTGAATGTTGGTCTTGATGCATTCCATCGGGTTGTATTCGGCCGCCGGCACCTGCTTGAGCGCCGCGGCATGGACAACATAATCCACCCCGAGCATGGCCTCGCGCAGCCGCGCCCCGTCGCGCACATCGCCGATGAACCAGCGCATCTGCGGCGCGTCCAGCAACTGCGACAGTTCGAACTGCTTCAGTTCGTCCCGGGAATAGACGATCACCCGGTTCGGGCGGTAGCGTGCCAGGACCAACTCGGCGAAGCGTTTGCCGAAAGACCCGGTTCCGCCGGTGATCAGGATGTTGCTGCCGTCGAACATTCGCGCTCCTGTCAAGCCGCCGGGGAAGCCGGCGGTTCGTGTTAGCCCGGCCGATGCGGCGTTCACAAGGCCAAAGCCGGCGTGGCAGGCGCTCAAGACGGCAGGGCCGCGCCCTCTGACGCGGCCCTGCCCTGCGTGCCTGATCGGATCAGAACTGGAAGCGCATCTGTGCGGTCAGTCCGATGCCCTCGACGCGGTTGGAATAGCGGGCGTCGACGCGGATCGAGGCGTCGAACTGCTTGGCCGGCAGGGCGCTTTGCGGATCGATGAGCTTGAGGTAGGACAGCCCGACGCTGAGCTCGCCGAAGGTGCCGAGGTTTCCGGTGCGCATGGCAATCGGCGCGCCGCCGCCGCCGGGGTTGAAGGTCGAGGTGCGGGCCTTCGAGAAGTCGTTGTAGACGGTGGCGGTTACGAACTGGTTGGTGGCCGAATCCCCGGCCTCGCCGATGGTGGTGCGGGCCAGGGTGGCGCCGAGGAAACCGATCTTGCCGGTGTGGTCGTCCACCACCAGGGTCGAGGCCGGCATGTCGGTGAAGGTCAGCGTGCCGCCCTTTGATCGGTTCACCGCAAAGCCGCCGGTCGGCACGAAGGTCAGCCCGCCATCCATGGCAAAGGCCCGGCTGAGCGAGGCGCTGACCGTCGAGGTCCGGTTGCGGAAGCTGCTGTTGTCGAGGTTCAGCGCCGGGTTGGTGATGCTGAACCGGGTGCGTTCGCCGCGCAGCTGCACATCGCCGAACCAGTCGCCGCGGGCAAAGGCCAGATAGGCGCCGGCAAACTGCTGATCGAACTTCGCCCGGTTGGTGCTGGTCGGCGGGCCGACCGGGTTGCCCATCCCGTCAAGCGCAAAGATGTCCTGGGTGGTGCGCCCGTCGGTGACCCCGAAGGTGACGCCGCCGACGATGTCCCAGCCGTCCTCGAAGGCGTTGAAGCAGCCAAAGTCGAACCCGCCCTGCAGCCCGGCATAGCTGGCCCGCACGGTGCCGGGCACGTTGTTCACACCGTTGAAGGTAAAGGCCGTTGCCCGGGCGCTGCCGCCCAGAAGCCGCGCCCAGGCCCCGGGCGAACAGTTGTCGTCGGTATCCGCGGCAAGCCCGCCGACAAAGGCGCTCGACGGCCGGTTGATCACCGATCCGATCAGCGACTGCACCACGGTCAGGTTGCCGGCCACACCGGCGGCACCGGGGTTGAGCTGCCCGACAAGCTGGATTTCGGT
>SKWP01000022.1 GCA_007128865.1 Paracoccaceae bacterium | reverse complement strand
CCGTGATCGAGCTGAGGAACGTGTCGCACAGCTATGGCGGCGAGGCGCTGCTGACCGACATGTCGCTGGCGCTGGCGCCGGGTTCGTTCCATTTCCTGACCGGTCCGTCCGGGGCCGGCAAGACCACGCTGCTGCGCATCTGTTACGGCGAACTGGTGCCGAGCGGCGGGCAGGTGCTGCTGTTTGGCAGCGATCTGCGCGACATGGCCCGCGACGATGTGGCGCTGGTGCGCCGGCGCATCGGGGTCGTGCATCAGGATTGCCGGTTTCTCGATCATCTGCCGGTCGCCGAGAATGTGGCGCTGCCGCTTGCCGTGGCCGGGCGCGACCCGGCCGCGCATGCCGGCGAACTGGGCGAGCTGCTGGGCTGGGTCGGGCTTTCCGGGCAGGCCGGCGACCTGCCGCCTTCGCTGTCGGGCGGCGAACGCCAGCGCGCCGCGCTTGCCCGTGCGGTGATCATGTCGCCCGAGGTGCTGCTGGCCGATGAACCGACCGGCAACCTCGACTGGGAAATGTCCCTGCGGCTGCTGACCCTGCTGGTCGAGCTCAACCGGCTGGGCAAGACCATCCTTGTCGCCACACATGACCTTTCCCTGATCCGGGCAGCCAAGCAGCAGGTCGCGGCGCGGGTGATCCGCATCGCCGGCCGCCGGTTGCAGCTTGCGGGGGCCGAACTGTGAGCCGCAGCGCAGGCGGGTTGCTGGCGCGGCTGCGCGCCCTGCGCGGCGGCGGCGAGCCGGGCAGCCCCGACCGGGTGGTGCCGCCTTCGGGCCATACCGCGACCCTGACCGCCTTTACGGCGCTGGCGATGGCGTTTCTTGCCGTGTTCGCGCTGGCGCTTTCGCTTGCCGCGGGCCGGCTGGCCGACCGGTGGGAGGAAACGCTCGCCCAGACCGCCACCATCCGGGTTTCGGCCCCGGCCGACCAGATCGACACCCAGGTTGCGGCCACGCTCAATGTGCTGGCCACCACCCCCGGCATCGCCGAGAGCCGGCTTCTGGAGCTTTCCGAACAACAGGCGCTGCTCGCACCCTGGTTCGGCCCCGACCTGCCGCTGGATTCGCTGCCGCTGCCCCGGCTGATCGAACTGCGCGAAACCGGCACCGGCATCGATGCCGAGGGGTTGCGCATGCGGCTGCGCGCCGAGGCGCCCGGCGCGGTGCTGGATGATCACACCCGCTGGCGCCGCCCGCTGGTGGCGGCGGCCGAACGGTTGCGGCTGCTGGGCTGGGTCGCGCTGGGGCTGATCGTGGCTGCCAATGCCGCGATGATCACGCTTGCGGCACAGGCCGCGCTGGCGGCCAATGCGCAGGTCATTGCGGTTCTGCGGCTGGTGGGCGCGCGGGATGCATGGATAGCGCGCGCCTTCGTGCGCCGCTTTACCCGGCGTGCGGCCGCCGGCGCGGCTGCCGGAACCGCGCTGGGCGTGGCGGCCGTTGCTGCGCTGCCGCCCATGCAGGAGGCCGGCGCCTTCCTGACCGGGCTCGGATTCGTGGGGCTTCACTGGCTTCTGCCGCTGGCGATACCGCCGCTGGCCGCGGCCGTGGCCTTTCTGGCCACGCGCGCCGCGGCCTTTCGGGTGCTGCGCGGCGTGACCTGATCCGCACGGTCCCGGCTTGCGCCCAGGGGCCGCAGGGGGATATGTGCCCGACGGCACGGGGAGACGCAGGAATGAACGGTATCGGCACGGGGGTACAGGCCATCCGCTCGGCGGTGTTCATCGCCGAGATGTACCTCGCCATGGCCCTCTTTGCGCTGTTCTGGACCCCGCTGGCCCTGTGGCGCGCCGATATGGCCGTGCGCGCCATTCATGCCTATTGCCGGCATGTGCGCCGGTCCGCGGCGCTGATTGCCGGGCTTCGGTCGGAGGTGCGCGGCGCGGTGCCGCAAGGCGATGTTCTGGTGGCCGCCAAGCATCAGTCCTTTTTCGACATTCTCATTCTGTGCAGCGTGCTGCCGCGGCCGCGCTTCGTGATGAAGAAGGAACTGGTGCGCGCCCCGATCGTGGGCTGGTATGCACGCCGGATCGGCTGTGTGGCGGTTGACAGGGGGCGGCGCGGGCAGGCGGTGCGGTCGATGCTGGACGCCGCGCGGCAGGGTTCGGGCAGCGGCTCGCAACTGGTGATCTACCCGCAGGGTACGCGGGTCGCCCCCGGTGTGCGGCGCGACTACAAGCCCGGCACCGGCGCGCTTTACGAAACGCTCGGCACCCCCTGCGTGCCGGCTGCGACCAATGTCGGCATGTTCTGGCCGCGGCACGGGCTGATGCGCAAACCGGGGCTTGCGGTGGTCGAGTTCCTTGCCCCGATCCCGCCGGGCATGGCCACCAAACCCTTCATGGAAGAGCTGGAAAGGGTGGTTGAGGCGGCATCTGACGAGCTGATGGCCGAAGCCGGCCTTGCCACCCGCGAAGGCCCGCGCGCCGCGGTTTAGCAGGTTGCTGAAAAAGGGAACCGGGCAGGTCCCGGCGAGGAAACTGTTCCGGTCCCGCCATCCGAACCGGAGCGATGAGGGCCGCGCCCGGTCGCCATTGGAGCGCCATTTGCCCGAGCGACAATGGCGACGGGAGGGCGCGTCGTAACGCCGGAACAGGAGCGCTTTATGCCGGCCAAGCCCCTCCAACCATTGTGCTATTTGCAACGTTGCAATGCGCCCTCGTCGTACCGGAGGCACGCCTTCGGCGTG
>SKWP01000203.1 GCA_007128865.1 Paracoccaceae bacterium | reverse complement strand
TTGGCGGGACGGCGGTGGGCGTGACCGTGGGCAGAGGACGGGGGTCAGCCGGTCATGCCGTCCCAGAAGCTTTTCACCTTGGAAAAGAACGAACTGCCTTCGGGGTTGTTGTTCTCGCCCAGCTTGTCGAACTCGTGCAGCAGCTCCTTCTGGCGCGGGCTGAGGTTGACCGGCGTTTCCACCGCCAGCTCGATCACCATGTCGCCGCGCCCGGCCCCACGCAACGCCGGCATGCCCTTGCCGCGCAGGCGCATCTGCCGGCCGGACTGGCTGCCTTCGGGCACCTTCACCCGTGTGCGGCCGCCATCGATGGTGGGCACCTCCACATCGCCGCCCAGCGCCGCGGTCGCCACGCTGACCGGCACGCGGCAGAACAGGGTATTGCCGTCGCGCAGGAAGATCGGGTGATCCGCCACCTCGATGAAGATATACAGATCGCCCGCCGGCCCGCCGCGCATCCCGGCCTCGCCCTTGCCGGCCAGACGCATCCTTGTGCCGGTCTCGACCCCTGCGGGGATGTCCACCGACAGGTTGCGGGTCTTTTCCACCCGGCCGGCGCCGCCGCAGGCCTTGCAGGGGTTCTTGACGATCTGGCCGGCGCCGCCGCAGGTCGGGCAGGTCCGTTCCACGGTGAAGAAGCCCTGCTGGGCGCGCACCTTGCCCATGCCCGAGCAGGTCGGGCAGGTCACGGGTTCGGCCCCGCCCTCGGCCCCGGTGCCGTGGCAGGCATCGCAGGTGGACAGGCTGGTGACGCTGATCGTGCGGTTGAGCCCCGCGAACGCCTCTTCCAGTGTCATGCGCAGGTTGTAGCGCAGGTCCGAGCCGCGCATCGCCCGTTGCCGCCCGCCGCCGCGGCCGCCGCCCATGAAATCGCCGAACAGGTCCTCGAACACATCCGAAAACGCGCTCGCAAAATCGCCGCCGGGATGGGCGCCGCGCCGCGCACCAGCCGCGCCTGCGCCCATGCCGCCCTCGAAGGCGGCATGACCGAACCGGTCATAGGCGGCCTTTTTCTGCGGGTCCTTCAGCGCGTCATAGGCCTCGTTCACCTCCTTGAAGGCGGATTCGGCTTCCGGGTTGTCGGCGTTGCGGTCCGGGTGCAGTTCCTTTGCCTTGCGGCGGTAGGCTTTCTTGATCTCGTCGGCATCGGCCGAACGGTCGATACCCAGAACTTCGTAGTAGTCTCGCTTGGCCATCTTCGAGCCCTCATCCGGCGGCGTTCTCGCCGCACAACCGGCAGGGGGGCAACGGCGCGGGCCGGCCCGTCATCCGGACCGGCCCGCCTGTTGCCCCGCGCGGATCAGCTGCCGCTGCCGCGCTTGCGGTTTTCGTCGAGGTCCTCGAACTCGGCATCGACGATATCCTCGTCCACGCCGCGCGGTTCGTCCTCATCCTGGCCTTCCGAGCCCTCGGCAGCCTGGGCCTTGTAGATGGCCTCGCCCAGCTTCATCGACGCCTCGGTCAGGTTCTGGATACCGCTCTTGATCTTGCCGGCATCCTCGCCCTCAAGCGTGTCCTCCAGCGCCTTGGCGGCCAGTTCGATCGCCTCGACGGTTGCGGGATCGACCTTGTCCTTGTGCTCTTCCAGCGATTTCCGCGTGGCGTGCAGCAGGCTTTCGGCCTGGTTGCGGGCTTCGACCAGTTCGCGGCGCTGCTTGTCGGCCTCGGCGTTGGCCTCGGCGTCCTTGACCATGCGCTCGATATCATCGTCGGACAACCCGCCGGAGGCCTGGATGGTGATGCGCTGCTCCTTGCCGGTGGCCTTGTCCCTGGCCTGGACCGAGACGATGCCGTTGGCGTCGATGTCGAAAGTCACCTCGATCTGCGGCAAGCCGCGCGGTGCGGGCGGGATGCCTTCAAGGTTGAACTGACCCAGCATCTTGTTGTCCGCGGCCATCTCGCGCTCGCCCTGGAAGACGCGGATCGTGACCGCGTTCTGGTTGTCCTCGGCGGTGGAGAAGATCTGGCTCTTCTTGGTCGGGATGGTGGTGTTGCGGTCGATCAGACGGGTGAACACGCCGCCCAGCGTCTCGATCCCCAGCGACAGCGGCGTGACGTCCAGCAGCACCACGTCCTTGACATCGCCCTGCAGCACTCCGGCCTGAATGGCAGCACCCATGGCCACCACCTCATCGGGGTTGACGCCCTTGTGCGGCTCCTTGCCGAAGAACTTGGTCACCTCCTCGATGACCCGGGGCATCCGCGTCATGCCGCCCACCAGCACCACCTCGTCGATGTCGCTGGCCGACAGGCCAGCATCCTTCAGCGCGGCCTTGCAGGGCTTCATCGTGCGGGTGACCAGGTCGCCCACAAGGCTTTCCAGCTTGGCGCGGGTCAGCTTCATCACCAGGTGCAGCGGCTGACCGCTGTTCTTGTCCATGCTGATGAAGGGCTGGTTGATCTCGGTCTGGCTGGAGGAGGACAGCTCGATCTTGGCCTTTTCGGCGGCTTCCTTCAGGCGCTGCAGCGCCATCTTGTCGCCGGTCAGATCGACGCCATGCTCCTTGCGGAACTCGTCGGCCAGATACTGGACGATCCGCATGTCGAAGTCCTCGCCCCCAAGGAACGTGTCCCCGTTGGTCGACTTGACCTCGAACAGCCCGTCGTCGATTTCCAGCACGGTGATGTCGAAGGTGCCGCCGCCAAGGTCATAGACCGCGATGGTCTTGGTGTCCTTCTTGTCCAG
>SKWP01000404.1 GCA_007128865.1 Paracoccaceae bacterium | reverse complement strand
GTCATCGAAAAGCTCGGCAATCTCGAAGTCGGCCGCGGCGTCGGCCTCGGCAGCGGCATCCTGGATCGTCTTGCCGGATGCCTGAAGCGCGGCTTCCTCGGCCGAACGGGCGACATTGACGGTGATCGTCACGCTGACCTCGGGGTGCAGCACCACCGAAACGCCGTGCAGGCCGAGCGTCTTGATCGGACGTTCAAGCACCACCTGATGGCGATCCACCGCGACACCGTTTTCGGTTGCGGCCTCGGCAATGTCGCGCGGTGCGACCGAACCATAAAGCGCGCCCCCTTCCGAGGCAGAGCGGATGACCACATAGCTGGCGCCATCGAGCCGCCCGGCCATGTCCTCGGCCTCGCGCCGGGTTTCGAGGTTGCGCGCCTCGAGCTCGGCCTTCTGCGCCTCGAAACGGGCACGGTTGGCCTCGTTCGCGCGCAGCGCCTTGCCGCGGGGCAGAAGGAAATTGCGGGCGTAGCCGTCCTTTACGGACACCTCGTCGCCCATCTGGCCGAGCTTGGCCACGCGCTCCAGTAGAATGACCTGCATCGCGAAGCTCCTTATTTCACGGCGTAGGGCAGCAGCGCGAGGAACCGCGCCCGCTTGATCGCCCGGGCCAGTTCGCGCTGCTTGCGCGACGAAACGGCGGTGATCCGGGACGGCACGATCTTGCCGCGCTCGGAGATATAGCGCTGCAGCAGGCGCACATCCTTGTAGTCGATCGCCGGTGCAGTGTCGCTAGAGAAGGGGCACACCTTGCGGCGGCGGAAAAACGGTTTTGTTGCCATGGTCTACAAGCCTTTCCGAAGTCTTTGCATCAACGACGGCGGTCGCCGCGGTCGCCGCGGTCGTCACGCTTCTGCATCTGCACCGAGGGGCCTTCCTCGTGCCGGTCCACCTTGATGGTCATCACCCGCATCACATCGTCATGCAGGCGCATCAGGCGTTCCATCTCCTGCACCGCGGCGGCCGGCGCGTCGGTGCGAAGAAAGGCATAATGGCCCTTGCGGTTCTTGTTGATCTTGTAGGCCATGGTCTTCACGCCCCAGTATTCGCTGTGCGTGACGTTGCCGCCATTGTCGCTCAGCACGGCAGAGAAATGGTCGACCAGCCCTTCGGCCTGCGCGTTGGAAAGATCCTGACGCGCAATCATGACATGCTCGTAAAGCGGCATGCGGACTCCGTTTTGTTGCGGGCGCGCTTCATCAGGCGGGGTCGTCCTTCCGCATCCCGCCTTCGAGAGGCCGCGCCGGTTCACAGACTGCGGAAGGTGGGGGCCTTATACAGGCATCGACGCAGGGCGCAAGGGCCGGCGCATTGGCGCCACAAATGCGCAGGCGCCGCAATCATGCCCCGGTTTCGCCATGCCGGCGGGCGGTTCGCGCCCCAGGTGTTAAGGAATCGTTGAGGCACGCGAGGGGTCGCCATGACTGGCAAGGCAGCACGGTTCATGCGGGGCGATGACGGGGCGGTATCGGTCGAATACCTGCCGTTCATCGCCATGATGATAGGGCTCGGGATCCTGGTGGTCAGCCTGTTGGCCCCGGGCGTGGACCGGCCCGACCGCGAGGCGGCGCGGGCAATTTCGGATATCGATTTCGTCGAACTGGCCGGCGGTGAGCGCGACGCGGGCAACGCCGGACCGGCCGAACATGTCAGGCGCAACGACGCCGGCACGCGGCCGGGGCAGGGAGAGGATCGTTTCATCCCGCGCACGATCGGATGTGCGAGCGTCGATACCTCATGCTCCGGGCTCGGGGACGGGACAAATCCGGGCGCATCGAGCGACAGCAACAATGCCGCCGGAACGCCGGGCGGCGACGGCACCGACAATCCCAACCAGGCGGACTGAAGCGACCGGCGGTCCGGCAGCAGCGCCCGCAGCATGGCCGGATTATGGCGAATGACCCAGAAATGACCCGAATGATGCCCGCAGTCGGGCGCAATTCCGCGCAATTTTAATGGTCTGGTAAACGAGTGCCAATTACGAGGGTTCGAAAGATGGTGCCGAACGCACACAATGCGGCAAGGCGGTTCGTGAGGTCGGATTGCGGCGCGGTCACGATCGAATACATTCCGTTCATCGCGGCGATGATCGGCCTGGCCATCTTTGTGGTGGCCGAGGTGCGGACCGGCAGCAACAGCATGGGCGGCACCACACGCGACGCGATTTCCGATATCGATTTCGTCGAGATCGCTGTTGGCCGGCCGGCCGATGATGGTGCGGAGGCTCCGGGCGGCGGCGGTCACTGGAACGACGATCTGGCGGTAATCGGCGACGGCGTCGATACCTTCGTGCCCGGGGGCGGAAACCCCAATGGCTGCGGGGCCGGCAGCGGGGTGTCATGCTCGGGGCTGGGCGACGGCAGCAACCCCGGCCAGGGCAGCGGCAACAACAACGCCGCGGGCACGCCCGGCGGCGACGGTGTGAACAACCCCAACAATTCCGGCAACAACCAGAACGATCAGGCCAGCTTTGCTGATCCCGACCCGGCGCAGCCCGATGACCCGGCGCCCGCCCCGATCGGCGGTGGCGGCGGGCCGGCTGCCCCGCCCCTGGCCGATGTACCGGTTGATTACGTCTTTCCCGATCTGGTGATCGACCACCACGGCTGGGCGACAACGGCGGTTTCGTCCTGGATCGATCTGGGCAATGTCCTTCCCAGTGCCATGCCCTTCACCGTCACCGGCCCCG
>SKWP01000004.1 GCA_007128865.1 Paracoccaceae bacterium | reverse complement strand
CGCTGTCTTCGGTGGCGTCGGCACAGGCGGCACAGCGTGCCGTGTCGGGCGGCGAACCGGCGGCCTTTGCGCTGTGCCGTCCGCCCGGACACCATGCCGCGCGCGACCTGTTCGGCGGCTACTGCTTTGTCAACAACGCGGCAGTGGCTGCGCAGATGTTTCTGGATGACGGCGCGGCGCGGGTGGCGGTGCTGGATATCGATTTTCACCACGGCAACGGCACGCAGGACATCTTCTATGATCGGGGCGAGTTGTTTTTCGCCTCCATTCACGGGGCACCCGAAGACTGTTTCCCCTATTTCCTCGGTCATGCAGACGAGACGGGCACCGGGGCCGGGGCCGGGGCGAACCTCAACCTTCCGCTTCCGCCCGGCACGGGGTACGGGCCCTGGGCCGAGGCGCTCGACCTCGCGCTGGCAGGCATTGCCGGCTTCGGTGCCGAGGCGCTTGTGGTCTCGCTGGGTGTCGATGCGTTTCGCGACGATCCGATCAGCGCCTTCCTGCTGGACAGCGCCGATTTCACCGATGCCGGGCGCCGTATCGCCGGCGCCGGCCTGCCGACGGTGTTCTGCATGGAAGGCGGCTATGCAATCGAGGCCGTCGGGGTGAACACCGTCAACGTGCTGGAAGGGTTTCTGGGCGCCTGATTCAGGTCCAGCTTGATCAGTGGCGGAAGCAAGGGCGGGGAAGGGCCGTTGGCCTACCGAACCGGTCAACAGGATTGCGTATCAGCCCTCGATGTCTTCGAGCCGCAGCAGTGCTGCGCCGGCCTCTACCTGCGTGCCGGCGCCGACCAGTACCTCGGCCACGGTGCCGTCGCGCGGGGCGGCAAGCGCGTGTTCCATCTTCATCGCCTCCAGCACCGCGAGGGGGGTGCCGGCGGTAACCATGTCTCCGACAGCGACATGCACCGACCGGACCATGCCCGGCATCGGTGCCGTGACGATATCGGCATCCGCCCCGGCCGCCGAGACCCTGTCGAGCGGATCGAGCGCGCGGAAATGGTGGGTCTGTGCGCCGAACAGGCTGATGCCGGCGGGGGTTGCCGCCAGCCGCCAGGGCACGCGCCGCCCGTCCACATGCCATGCACCCGCGCGCCGTTCGCAGGACAGCGTCCTGCCGTCCAGCGTCACCGCGAAACGGCCGCGCCCGAGTGCGGCGATACCGGCCATGTATTCGGCCTCGCCGCAGGCAATGGCCAGAGGGTGGCGCAGCGGTGTCCAGAGTGCAAAGCCCGTCGCTGCATCGCCGCCATCGGCCAGCCCCGCCGCAGCCAGCGCAGCCAGCGCGACGGCGGCATCCTCGGGCGCCGGATCGGTCAGCAGCGCGGGCAGGTCGCGCTCGATCAGCCCGGTATCGACATCGCCTGCCGCAAAGCCGCCATGCCGGGCCAGCGCACCGAGGAAGGCAAGGTTGGTCACCGTGCCGGCAACCTCGGTGGCCTCCAGCGCCTGGGCAAGCCGCGACAGCGCAACCGCCCGCGTCGGGCCGTGAACCACGATCTTGGCGATCATCGGGTCATACCAGGGGCTGATCGCATCGCCGGCACGCACCCCGGAATCCGCCCGCACGCCCGCCGGAAAGGCCAGATGCGCCAGCCGCCCGGTCGCCGGAAGAAAACCCGCCGGTACGTCCTCGGCATAAAGCCGGGCCTCGAAGGCATGGCCGGTGATGGCAAGATCCTGCTGGCGGACCGGCAGCGGCTCGCCGGCCGCGACGCGGATCTGCCATTCCACCAGATCGACGCCGGTGATTGCCTCGGTCACCGGGTGTTCCACCTGCAGGCGGGTGTTCATTTCCATGAACCAGAACCGGTCTTCGCGCAGCCCGTCAGAGGCATCGACGATGAATTCCACCGTGCCCGCGCCGCGATAGCCGATGGTACGGGCCGCACGCACCGCCGCCGCGCCCATCGCGGCGCGCATTGCGGGGGTCATGCCCGGCGCCGGGGCTTCCTCGATCACCTTCTGGTGGCGGCGTTGCAGCGAACAGTCGCGTTCGAACAGATGCACCGCATCGGTGCCGTCACCGAAAACCTGCACCTCGATGTGGCGCGGCGTTTCGACGAATTTCTCGATCAGCACGGCATCATTGCCGAAGGCGGTCCGGGCCTCGCTGCGGGCGGCGGCCAGCGCGGCGGCAAAATCGCCCGGCCGCAGCACCTTGCGCATGCCCTTTCCGCCGCCCCCCGCCACGGCCTTGATCAGCACCGGCCAGCCGATGGCATCGGCGGCGCCGGCCAGATGCTCGGGGTCCTGGTTGTCGCCATGGTAGCCCGGCACCACCGGAACGCCGGCCTCGGCCATCAGTTTCTTGGCCGCGTCCTTCAGCCCCATGGCCCGGATTGCCGCCGCGGACGGGCCGATGAAGACCAGCCCGGCGGCCTCGACCGCGTCGACGAAATCGGGGTTTTCGGACAGAAAGCCATAGCCGGGGTGGATCGCCTGCGCCCCGGTGGCCTGCGCGGCGGCGATGATCGCCGCGCCGCGCAGGTAGCTTTCGGCCGGGGCCGGCGGGCCGATGCAGACGGCCTCGTCGGCCTGTTCCACATGCAGCGCCGCGGCGTCGGCCTCGGAATGAACCGCGACGGTGCGCAGCCCCATGGCGCGGGCCGTGCGGATGACGCGACAGGCAATCTCGCCGCGATTGGCGATCAGGATGGTGCTGAACATTGCGTTTCCTTGTCGCTTTCGGGGCAATCGGCTGGCCATCCTCGCGCCGAAGATGCGCGGACCGGGCGCGGCGCGGACTTGCCCCTTGCGCACCGGCGGCTATCGTGGCGGGCATGTACCATCGTCCGCTCCTGCCCGACGGCCTGCGCCCGCCCGAGACATGGGGCGGGCCCGGCTGGCTGGCCCGGCCGCTGCGGCTGGCCGATGCCGAGGCCGATCTTGCCGCGGTGATGGACAGCGCCGACCGGCTGCGCGGCTGGATGGACCCCGAAGACCCGTGGCCCGACGGCGTGACGCTGCACGAGAACCGCGTCGATCTGGGCTGGCACGAACGCGAGTTCACCGCCGGGCACAGCTATGCCTGGACGGTGGTGCAGGGCGCGCGGGTGGTGGGCTGCTGCTATCTCTACCCGTCCGACCGTGCGGGTTACGACGCGATGGCCTTCTGGTGGGTGCGGACCGGGCACGAGGGGCTGGACGCGCCCCTGGGCGATGCCTTTCGGGCGCTGATTGCCGCCCTGCCGGTCAGCTGCGCCTTTCCCGGCCGCGATATCGGCTGGCAGGCGTGGCGGCAGCGCCCGGCGCGGTTCTGACGGCAGCCGGCTCACATCCGGAACACGCCGAAGCGCGTCGCCTCTATCGGTGCGTTCAGGGCGGCGCGCAGCGACAGCGCCAGCACCTGACGGGTCTTGCGGGGATCGATGATGCCGTCGTCCCACAGCCGTGCCGAAGCATGGAGCGGATGCGACTGGCGTTCGAACATCTCCAGCGTCGGGCGCCTGAATTCGGCCTCTTGCTCGGCCGACCACTGCCCGCCGGCGCGTTCGATGGCCTCGCGCCGGACCGTGGCCAGCACCCCCGCAGCCTGCGCACCGCCCATCACGCTGATCCGGCTGTTGGGCCATGTCCACAAAAAGCGCGGGGAATAGGCGCGCCCGGCCATGCCATAGTTGCCGGCGCCAAAGCTGCCGCCCACCAGCAGGGTGATCTTGGGGACTGCCGTGGTCGCCACCGCCGTGACCATCTTGGCGCCGTGCCGGGCGATGCCTTCGTTCTCGTACCGCCGGCCGACCATGAAGCCGGTGATGTTCTGCAGAAACACCAGCGGGATGCGGCGCTGGCTGCACAGTTCGATGAAATGCGCCCCCTTCACCGCGCTTTCCGAAAACAGCACGCCGTTGTTGGCGACGATGCCCACCGGCATCCCCTCCACATGGGCAAAGCCCGTCACCAGCGTTTCGCCGAAGCGTGCCTTGAATTCGTCCAGCCGCGATCCGTCCACCACCCGGGCGATGACCTCGCGGATGTCGTAGGGGGTGCGCAGATCGGCCGGCACCACGCCGAGGATTTCCTCGGGATCGAAGGCGGGTGGCTCGGGTGCGGCCATCTCTGGCCAGTACGGCGCGGGGCGGTTGAGCGATGCCAGCGCCCGCCGCGCCAGTGCCAGCGCATGGGCGTCATCCTCGGCCAGATAGTCGGCAACGCCCGACAGCCGCGTATGCACGTCGCCGCCGCCGAGGTCTTCGGCGCTTACCACCTCGCCCGTCGCGGCCTTGACCAGCGGCGGGCCGGCCAGAAAGATCGTGCCCTGACCGCGCACGATGATCGAGACATCCGACATCGCCGGCACATAGGCCCCCCCGGCGGTGCAAGAGCCCATCACCACCGCGATCTGGGCGATGCCCTGCGCGCTCATCTGCGCCTGGTTGTAGAAGATGCGGCCGAAATGGTCGCGGTCGGGAAACACCTCGTCCTGCTGAGGCAGGTTGGCGCCGCCCGAATCGACCAGATAGACGCAGGGCAGGCGGTTCGCCTCGGCGATCTCCTGCGCGCGCAGGTGCTTCTTGACCGTGATCGGGTAATAGGTGCCGCCCTTCACCGTGGCGTCATTGGCCACCACCATCACCTCGCGGCCATGGACAAGGCCGATACCGGCGATCATGCCGGCACCGGGGGCGGCGCCGTCGTACATCCCATGCGCCGCGGTGGCGCCGATTTCCAGAAACGGTGCGCCGGGGTCCAGCAGCCCCGCCACCCGGTCGCGCGGCAGCATCTTGCCCCGGCTCTGGTGCCGGACACGGGCCTTTTCACCGCCCCCGGCGGCAGCGAGCGCGGCGGCCTCGGCGATCTCTTCCAGCGCCGCAAGATGCGCGGCCCGGTTGGCGCGGAAGGTCTCGGAGGCGGGGAGTGCGCTGGAAATCAGGCGCATGAGGCGGCCCCCTTGACGATATCGGATTTTGATACCATATTTGCGTCTGCCGCATCGCGCGGCTTCAGACAGGACACAGGAAAACAGGTAACGGCATCGGGAAACAGGAAACGGGTATCAGGAAACCATGGCGCGCGATGGGCATTACCCGAACCTGTACGCTCACCGAAAGGAGCATGTCCGATGCTGTCATCGAAACACCGCCGCACGCTGGAACGCATCTTTGAGCGCCCGACGCGGGCAGATATCCGGTGGTCAGACATCGAAAGCCTGATCCGCGCACTGGGTGGCAGCGTCGAAGAACGTAAGGGCTCGGTAGTTCTGGTCCGCCTAGGAGGGCGCCCAAAGACCTTCCACCGACCCCACCCGAGGCCGGAAACCGACAAGGGCGCCGTCACGGCCTTTCGCATGATGCTGGAGTCGTCAGGAATAACACCATGAAAGCTTACCGCGGTTACGTTCCCTCGATCTGGTTCGAACCAGACGACCGCCTGTTTCACGGCGTGGTCGAGGGTATTCGCGACACAATTCACTTCTCTGGCGCTTCGGTCGATGACCTCGAGGCGGCCTTTCACGACAGCGTCGATGTCTATCTTGAAGCCTGTGCAGAGGACGGGGTGGAGCCGGATAAACCCTATTCCGGCAAGCTGGCCTTCCGAACCACTGCCGAGCATCATCGGATGATCAGCCATGCCGCCGCGGCAGAGGCCAAGTCGATCAACCAGTGGATGGACGAGGTTCTTACCGAGGCCGCGCGGACCCGGCTTGCGACCGGCCAAACCACCGTCAAGACGGGCTGACCCTCTCACCCCACCGCCCCCATCAACTCGCGCCCGATCAGCATACGCCTGATCTCGGAGGTTCCCGCGCCGATTTCCATCAGCTTGGCGTCGCGGAACAGCCGGCTTGCGGTGCTGTCGGCCAGAAACCCGGCGCCGCCCAGCGCCTGCACCGCCTGGTGCGCCTGGACCATGGCCTGTTCGGATGCATAGAGAACGCAGGCCGCGGCATCGGCGCGGGTCACCCGCCCGGCGTCGCAGGCCCTTGCGATTTCGTAGAGATAGGCGCGTGCGGTGTTCAGCCCCACATACATGTCGGCGATCTTGCCCTGCATGAGCTGGAAATTCCCGATCGGCTGGCCGAACTGCCGGCGTTCGCGGACATACGGCATCACCTCGTCCAGGCAGGCATGCATGATGCCGGTGCCGATGCCGGCGAGCAGCACGCGTTCGTAATCGAGCCCCGACATCAGCACCCGCACGCCCTTGCCCTCGGCGCCCAGCACGTTCTCGAACGGCACCTCGACATCCTCGAAGACAAGTTCGGCGGTGTTGGACCCGCGCATGCCGAGCTTGTCGAAATGCGGCGAGGTGGAAAACCCGTTCATCGACTTCTCGACCAGAAAGGCGGTGATGCCCTTCGATCCCGCCTCGGGGTCGGTCTTGGCATAGACGACCAGCACATCGGCGTCGGGGCCGTTGGTGATCCAGTATTTGGTGCCGTTCAGTACATAACGGTCGTTCTTCCTTTCGGCGCGCAGCTTCATGCTCACCACATCCGAGCCGGCGCCTGCCTCTGACATCGCCAGCGCGCCGACATGGTCGCCGCTGACCAGACCGGGCAGGTACCGGCGGCGCTGCTCATCACTGCCGTTGAGCCGGATCTGGTTGACGCAGAGGTTGGAATGCGCGCCATAGGACAGCGACACCGATGCCGAGGCGCGGGCAATCTCCTCGATTGCGACCACATGGGCAAGATAGCCCATCCCGGCGCCGCCGTATTCTTCCTCCACCGTGATACCCAGCAGGCCCAGCGCGCCCATCTCGGGCCAGAGCGCGTTCGGAAAGGCGTTTTCGCGGTCGATGGCCGCCGCCATCGGCTTCAGCCGTTCCTGAGCCCAGCGGCGCACCATGTCGCGCAGCGCCGCGATGTCCTCGCCGAGGTCGAAGTCCGGCACGGCGTTGAACATGGCGGCATCTCCCCACGCATGGTTTATTGAACGCGTGTTCAATAAATACCCGCAGTCGCGGATTCGGTCAACGGGGATCAGGTGGGCTCAGGCAACCGGAACCAGCCGGCCGACGAGTTCGGACAATACCGAGAAATCCTCAAGGATGGCATCGGGGTCGAACGCGGCAACCCCCGCCCCGGCGGGGCCGAAACCGACCAGCGCCACTGGCACCCCTGCCGCGCGTGCCGTCCTGACATCGGTGATGGTATCGCCCAGCAGCATCGCCGCCTCGGCCCGGCCGCCTGCGCCCGCCAGGGCGTGCAGCAGCGGCGCCGGGTCGGGCTTGCGCACCGGCAGGGTATCGGCGCCGACCAGAACCGCGAAGGGATCGCGGAAATCCAGGTCCCGCATCAGTCTTTCGGCCAGGGCAGCGGGCTTGTTGGTGCAGATGGCAAGCCGGTATCCGGCAGCGCCCAGCGTTGCCACCGCCTCGCGGGCACCGGGATAAAGCCGGCTTTCCCGACACAGACCATCGGCATAGAGGCGCAGGAAGCCGGGGTAGCGGGCATCGACATCGGCCTCGCTCCAGCCCCCGTTCATTCGCGAAAGCCCCAGCCGCAGCATGGCCCGGCCGCCGGCAAAGGCGGTTTCGGCATCGCTGACCGGATCGAGCGGGCCGCCCCGCCCGGCACCTGCAAGGCTCGCATTGGCGGCGGCGATCATGTCGCGGCTGGTGTCAACCAGCGTCCCGTCAAGGTCGAAGACAACAGTACGCACTTTTCCTCCCTCGGCGGATTCCCGCTGTTGCCTGCGCGTGTTACAGTAACGAAAGAGAAATTGACACCGCCCGCGCTTGTGCGGGTGGCAACAGACCGCATAGACGGTTCGACGAGCAGAGTTTCGCCCCATGACAAGTCATTCATCGACGCCGCTTGCCCTGATCGTTCTTGCTGCCGGCCAGGGCACGCGGATGAATTCCGATCTTCCCAAGGTTCTGCACCGCCTCGCCGGTGTGGAGCTTGTACTGCACGCCCTGCGCGCCGGTGCCGTTCTGGACCCCGCCCTGAGGGTGGTGGTTGCCGGCCATGGCGCCGAGGCGGTTTCTGCCGTGGTGCAGGCCGAAGACCCGGACATCGCCATCGCCATCCAGCCCGAACGCCGCGGCACCGCCGATGCGGTTGCGCGCTGCGCCGACGCGCTGGAGGGGTTCGCGGGCGATGTGCTGGTGCTTTACGGCGATACCCCATTCGTGCGGCCGGAAACGCTCGAGGCGATGCGCGCCGCCCGCAGCCAGCATGATATCGTCTTGCTGGGCTTCCGCGCCGCCGATCCCGGCCGCTATGGCCGGTTGGTGCTGCGCGATGGCCGGCTGGAACGGATCGTGGAATTCAAGGACGCGACCGAGGCCGAACGCGCCATTGACCTGTGCAATTCGGGGGTGCTGATCGCCGATGCACCGACGCTGTTGCGCCTGATTTCCCGTGTCGGATGCGACAATGCCGCCGGGGAATTCTACCTGACCGATGTGATCGGGCTTGCCCGCCGGGACGGGCTTTCTGCCGGGGCGGTGTTCTGCGAGGAGGCCGAGACGCTGGGCATCAACAGCCGCGCCGAGCTGGCGGCGGCCGAGGCCGCGTTTCAGGCCCGCCGCCGGGCCGAGGCGGCCGAAGACGGTGTGACCCTGGTCGGGCCTGAAACCGTCTTCTTTGCCCAGGATACCCATATCGGGCGCGATGCGGTGGTCGGGCCGCATGTGGTGTTCGGCCCCGGGGTCACCGTCGAGACCGGCGCCGAGATCCTTGCCTTCTGCCATCTTGAAGGCTGCCATGTCAGCCGCGGCGCCCGGGTCGGCCCCTTTGCCCGCCTGCGCCCCGGCACCGAACTGGCCGAAGACACCCGTGTGGGGAATTTCGTCGAGATCAAGAACGCGATCCTCGACGAGGGCGCCAAGGTCAACCATCTGAGCTATATCGGCGACGCTCATGTGGGCGAGGCGGCCAATATCGGCGCCGGTACCGTCACCTGCAACTACGACGGCGTGTCCAAGCACCGCACCGAGATCGGTGCACGCGCCTTCATCGGCTCTGACACGATGCTGGTTGCACCGGTGCGGGTGGGGGCCGAGGCGATGACAGGCAGCGGTTCGGTGATTTCGCAGGATGTGCCGGACGGGGCGCTGGCGCTGGCCCGCGCGCCGCAGGTGAACCGCGCCGGACTGGCCCGGCGGTTGATGGAGCGGTTGCGCGCGGCACGCGCGAAAAGGGGGCGCTGATGTGCGGCATCGTCGGAATTCTGGGCCGGAACGAGGTTGCACCGGTCATCCTCGAGGCACTGCGCAGGCTTGAATACCGCGGCTATGACAGCGCCGGCATCGCCACGGTCAACACAGGCCATCTGGACCGGCGCCGCGCGGTCGGCAAGCTTGTCAACCTGTCGGACCTTCTGGTTCACGATCCGCTGCCAGGCAAGTCAGGCATCGGGCACACCCGCTGGGCCACCCATGGCGCGCCCACCGAAGGCAACGCTCATCCGCACCGGTCCGGGGGGGTTGCGGTGGTGCATAACGGCATCATCGAGAACTTCCGCGAACTGCGCGAGGAACTTGGCGCCGCCGGGCTGCGGCCGGATACCGAAACCGATACCGAAACCGTTGTGATGCTGGCCCGCCGGCATCTGGATGCCGGGATGTCGCCGGTCGAAGCCGCGCGCGCCACCCTCGCGCGGCTGGAAGGGGCCTTTGCGCTGGCCTTCCTGTTCGACGGCGAGGACGATCTGATGATCGCCGCGCGACGCGGCTCGCCGCTGGCCATCGGCCACGGCAATGGCGAGATGTATCTCGGGTCCGATGCCATCGCGCTTGCCCCGCTGACCGGGCGCATCACCTATCTGGAAGAGGGCGACCACGCCATCATCACCCGCGCCGGGGCGCAGATCTACGACGCCGAGGGCCGGCTGGCAAACCGCCCCGAAACCCGCGTGCAGCCCGACAGCGTGCGGATCGAGAAATCGGGTTTCAAGCATTTCATGGCCAAGGAAATCGCCGAACAGCCGCGGGTTCTGGCCGCATCGCTTGCGCAATATCTGCCCAAGGGCGATGCGATCGCCTTTCCCGATACCCTCGATTTCTCTGGCTGCGACCGCATCACGCTGGTGGCCTGCGGCACCGCGCATTACGCCTGCCATGTGGCGCGTTACTGGTTCGAGCAAATCGCCCGCCTGCCCTGCGAGATCGATGTGGCCTCGGAATTCCGCTACCGTGACCCGCCCCTGTCGGACAGGGGCATCGCGGTGTTTGTCAGCCAGTCGGGCGAAACCGCCGACACGCTTGCGGCCCTGCGCCATGTGCGCGATCAGGTGGCGCTTACGGTGGCGGTGGTCAATGTCGAAACCTCGTCGATCGCGCGCGAGGCCGATCTTGCGCTGCCCATCCACGCAGGGCCGGAAATCGGGGTCGCCTCGACCAAGGCGTTTACCGCGCAGCTGCTGGTTCTGGCGCTGATGGCGCTGAAGGCCGGGCGCGACCGGGGGCTGCTGACGCCCGAAGAAATGACAGCACATCTGGAT
>SKWP01000135.1 GCA_007128865.1 Paracoccaceae bacterium | reverse complement strand
TATCCGGCCGAATTCGTGCAGGCCCTTACCGATGCGGGCTGGCTCGCGGCGTTGATCCCGGATCAGTACGGAGGCGCGGGATTGCCGCTTTCTGCGGCGGCTGCTGTCCTTGAGGAAATCCACCGCTCGGGCGCCAATGGCGGTGCCTGCCATGCGCAGATGTACATCATGGGCACCCTGCTGCGGCACGGATCGGATGAACAGAAGGCGCGATACCTTCCCGAAATCGCCGCCGGAAGGTTGCGATTGCAGGCCTTCGGGGTAACCGAACCGACCAGCGGAACGGACACGACCTCGATCCGCACAACCGCCCGGCGCGACGGCAACGGCTATGTCGTGAACGGCCAGAAGATCTGGACCAGCCGCGCCGAGCATTCCGACCTGATGCTGCTGCTGGCGCGCACGACCCCGAAGGATCAGGTCGCAAAGCGGACCGAGGGGCTTTCCGTCTTCCTCGTCGACATGCGCAAGGCCCTCGGCAACGGGCTCAGCATCCGCCCGATCCGGACGATGATGAACCATTCCACTACCGAGGTGTTCCTTGACGAGCTGCGCATCCCGTCCGACGCCCTGATCGGGGAAGAGGGCAAGGGGTTTCGCTACATACTGTCGGGCATGAACGCCGAACGCATCCTGATCGCGGCGGAATGCATCGGCGATGCCAAGTGGTTCATCGACAAGGCACGCGACTATGCGACCGGCCGGGTGGTCTTTGGCCGCCCCATCGGGCAGAATCAGGGTATCCAGTTTCCCATCGCCCGGGCCTATGCGCAGATGCGCGCCGCCGAACTGATGGTGCATGATGCCGCCCGGCGTTTCGAGACCGGCGAGCCATGCGGCGCCGAGGCGAACATGGCCAAGATGCTGGCAGCAGAAGCCTCATGGGCGGCGGCCGAAGCCTGCTTGCAGACGCATGGCGGTTTCGGCTTTGCCGAGGAATACGATATCGAACGCAAGTTTCGCGAAACCCGGCTCTATCAGGTCGCGCCGATTTCGACCAACCTTGTGCTGGGCTATCTTGCCGAGCATGTCCTTGGCCTGCCGAGGTCGTATTGAACGCGCCGGTCCTGCCACTCGCGGGCCTAGTCGTCGTCGCCGTCGAACAGGCGGTTGCCGCCCCGTTCTGCACTGCGCGTCTTGCCGATGCCGGCGCGCGGGTAATCAAGATCGAACGCCCCGAAGGCGATTTCGCCCGCGGCTATGACGCGGTTGCAAAGGGGCAGAGCAGTTATTTCGTCTGGCTCAACCGCGGCAAGGAATCACGGGTGCTCGACCTGGGAACGGATGCCGGACGGGCCACGCTGCGCGCACTGGTCAGCGGGGCTGATGTGCTTGTCCAGAACCTCAAACCCGGCGCCATGGGGCGCATGGGGCTGGCGCCAGAGGATCTGAGGGCCGAAAACCCGCGTCTGATCACCTGTTCGATCAGCGGCTACGGCGAAACCGGGCCGATGGCCGGCCGCAAGGCCTATGACCTGCTGATCCAGGCTGAATCGGGGCTGGCATCGGTCACCGGCGGGCCGGACGAGCCTTCGCGGGTGGGTATTTCCATCGTCGATATCGCCACCGGCGCCACCGCCCATGCCGCGGTGCTCGAGGCCCTGATCCGCCGCGGCATCACCGGCGAAGGGGTGGCGATTTCCGTTTCGATGTTCGATGTCATGGCAGACTGGCTTGCGGTGCCGCTGCTGCAGGCCGAGGGCGGCAAGCCGCCCGCAAGGGTCGGGCTCGCGCATCCGTCAATCGCGCCTTACGGGGCCTTTGCCGCAGCCGATGGCGCCATGTTCCTGATCTCGATCCAGTCGGAACGGGAATGGGCGCGTTTCTGCGAAGCGGTGCTTGGCGATCCGATGCTGCCGCAAGACCCGCGCTTTTCAAGCAATGTTGCCCGCGTCGCCCACCGTGCCGAAACCGACGCGCTGGTCGCCGCTGCCTTTGCGGCTGCCGACAGCGGCCAGCTGGTACAGGCAATGACCCGCGCCGACACGGCATTTGGCCGCCTCAGCGACATGGCCGGGCTGTCCCGGCATCCGCATCTGCGGCGCATGACGGTGCGCACCCCGCGCGGGGATGTATCGCTGCCGGCACCCGGGGCGCAGTTTTCGGATGGCCCGCGACACTATGGCGGTGTTCCGGGCATCGGCGAAGGAAGCGACAACCATGACTGACATCGACATCGACCATCTGCGCGGCTGGATCGGACGCGAACAGACGGCCTCCGAGCTGCTGACCGACGGGCTGCTCGAACGCTATCGCGCCACGCTGGATCTGCCGGCGTCGGCCCAGGTGCCCCGACTGATCCACCTGTGCCTTGCTCCGCCGGCGGTACCCGGCCGCGAAACCGGCCCCGATGGCCACCCGGCACGCGGCGGCTTCCTTCCGCCGGTCCCCTTGCCAAGCCGCATGTGGGCCGGGGGCGAATTCCGCTTTCACGGCGATCCCGAACCGGGCGACCGGATCACGCGGACATCGCGCATCGACGACGTTGTGCTGAAGCAGGGTCGCACCGGGCCGCTGTGTTTTGTCACCGTGAACCACCGGATTTCCAGCGATGGGCGGCTGCTGGTCGAGGAACGGCAGGATCTGGTCTACCGGCCGGCAACCAAGGGCGCACCCCCCCGCCGCGAAGGCCGTCCGCAGGGCAGGCATCATCGGCCGGTCGAGGCCACGACGCTGCTGCTGTTCCGTTACTCGGCGCT
>SKWP01000239.1 GCA_007128865.1 Paracoccaceae bacterium | reverse complement strand
CGAGATGGCTTCCACCCTGACCAGCCATGACGGCCGGCCGCCCCGCAATCCTGCCTGCGCGCTGGTCGGTCTGCGGATGCCCCCGGAAGGCAACACCGGGAAAGACCTGATGCATATGGCCCAGAAGCAAGGCATCGATGCCGGGCAACCGCGCCAGCGCAAGGGCGGCATTCTCGGCCCCGGCCTGGTCGTCATCGGCGCCGATGCCGGTGTGGGCCAATGCCAGAACCAGATCTGCCCCGCGGGCCCGCAGTTCTGCCTGCCATGCCTGCGCCGCCTCGACCATTCCGCGCGCCGCCACCTGACCTTGCAGCTTTTCCGCCTCCCACTGGACGGTCTGCGGCGGGGCAAGGCCGATGATGCCGATCCGCAGCGTTTTCTGCCGGCCGTCCGCAAGGCGCATCGGGCGCGACAGCATTGTACAGGGGCTGGCAACGGGTTCGTCCTGCAGCGGTGTTGGCCCCAGGCGGCGCACCAGATTGCTCGACACGACCGGAAATGTGGCGCCTTCGATGCAGCGCAGGATGTAATCCAGCCCGTAGTTGAATTCATGGTTTCCGAGGGTCACCGCATCATAACCCAGGGCATTCATCGCCGCGATCATCGGGTGCATGCCGGCGGGTTCCGTATTGCCCGGTATGCCCAGCAGATCGCCCATCGGCCCGCCCTGAAGGAAATCGCCGCTGTCAAACAGCAGTGTCGCGGGTTCCTGCGCGCGCAGCCGGGCAATCAGACCCGCGAGTTGCGACAGCGCCGGTCCATCCACTGGCCGGTCGGCAAGATAGTCATAGGGAAGCAGGCTCATGTGCAGGTCGGTCGTGGACAGGATACGCAACCGTGCCCTGGTTTCCGCGTCCGGTCTCTGGGTGCGTTGGCAAGCGCCGGAACGCAACAAATCCTCTGGGTCGGCACGCCGCACTTGTCACATCCGCCGGGGGAGCCCAGGCGCCCTGAATAAACCTGAGGTCGAATGATAAGCATGGCAAGCCGGCTTCGGCGAACAACAATGTTACCCATTGAAAACTCGGGGCGCGGATGCGTTGCAATTCTGACACGCAGGGTTCCGCGCCCCTTGCATCCGGGCGGCAGGCAACTGATCAACACGCAGGCCGGCATGACCGATGAGGGTTCTGACAATGCTTTGTGCGGAAGACGTGACATTCGGGACATCCGGCCTTGATCGGGCCGGCGCCGTCCGGAACGATGCAACCCGGCTTGCCGCGATGCTCGAGGCGCCGCGCGCGCGCGTTGTCCCGCTCTGGCGCGGAAAGCCCCTGATCGCGGGTGCGGACCGCGACCGGCTGGGATGGCTCGAACCGGCGCACACAGTGCTGGGCCTGGCGTCCGAAGGGCTGGTATTTCTGGGCCTTGACGATGGCGCGCCGCGCTTTGCCGCGGATGTGTCGGGATGGGAGCCGCCGGATCTGGATGCCGCGGCCCTGGCCGCCTTTCATGACCCGACCGAACAGCATCACCCCGCGCTGCCGTCCGATCACCGGTTTGGCGAATTGCGCGGTGTGATGACGCGGCTTGGCCGTCGCGATGCGGAATGCGCGGCAACCGCGCGGGCGCTGCTGGGCTGGCACCGCAGCCACCGGTTCTGTTCGGCCTGCGGCGCGCGCAGCGACATCGCCGAAGCGGGCTGGCGACGCAGCTGCCCTGCCTGCGGGACGCATCATTTCCCGCGCTCCGACCCGGTGGTGATCATGCTGGTGACACGGCGCGACAGGGTGCTGCTGGGGCGCTCGCCGGGATGGCCGGAAGGGATGCATTCGCTGCTTGCCGGCTTTGTCGAGCCGGGCGAGACACTGGAAGCCGCGGTACGCCGCGAGGTGGCCGAGGAAACCGGCGTTTCGGTGGGGCGGGTCAGCTATCTTGCCTCGCAGCCCTGGCCGTTTCCGGCATCGCTGATGATCGGCTGCGCGGCTGAGGCCGAAACCGACACCATCACCTGCGATCCTGCCGAGCTTGAAGCCGCGCTCTGGGTAACGCGCGAACGCATGGTCGGGGTTCTGGCCGGCGCCGAGCCCGGCCTGCGAGCGCCCCGCCCCGGGTCGATTGCCCGGTTTCTGATTGCGCAATGGCTGGCCGACCGAATGGCCTGACAGGCTGCTGAACAAGGAAACCAGGCAGTTCCCGGCGAGGAAACTGTTCCTGTCCCGCCGTCCGAACCGGAGTGAGGGACGCGCCCCGACGACGGTTCGCCATGGGCTACGGGCTGTCACCGGGAAGCTACACTCAGGCGGCCGGGACTGGGTGCCTTTCCCCTGCGTTGCGCCCGTACCCGACGCAAGGTGCCCTGCCCCGAAAATCAACGGCCAACCGGTGGTACGGCCTGCAGCAATGCGGCAGGATCTGCCCTTTTTCGATGGCCGGACCCTTCACCAGCAGTTGGCGGGATGCCAGTATCTACGGGGTTCTTCAGCGCTTGCCCTGGGCTACCGCTGTTCGGCTGGCGCTGCCGAAGGTCTATTCCGCGACTGAACGCTTCGGCAAAGCAGGCGAAACATTGGCCGCAAGCGCAATCAGCCCCTTGCGCGCAGCAACCGGCGCAGGATCCGTTCCAGCTTGGCCGCGCCGAGGGGGGCCATTGCCTTGGTATGCTCGTGGCTGATCGCCTCGTCCGACAGGCCGGCGGCCATGTTGGTGATGGTCGAGACCGCCGCGACCTTGAGGCCGAGGAACCGGGCCAGGATGACCT
>SKWP01000379.1 GCA_007128865.1 Paracoccaceae bacterium | reverse complement strand
GCGGCGGCATACCAGCCGGCATCGAAGGACACCGAAGCCGCCGCAAACGGGCCTTCGATGCGTTCGACGATCAGCTCATGGCGCCCCCAGTCCACCCTTGCCCCCACGGCAACCGGACCGGGCCCGCCCAGCATCGTCTCGCCGCCGTCCACGCGGGTGCGGGTCGTGACCGGCTCCCACTGCCATTCGCCAAAGGTCCGGTACCACTGATAGCGGGTCTCGACGCGGTTGATCTGCCAGCGCACGCGGGTCCGGATTGCCTCGCCCGAGGCATCCACGGCCACCAGCCGGAACACGGCCTCCTCGCCCTCGCCGACGATGCCGTCAAAGGCCGGCTGAATGCCGATCACGGCATCGGCGGGCGCGACGGGGCGGGTGATGCTGCGCTCTACCGGCCGGCCCGACCCTTCGGACAGGCGCAGGTTGAACACCGCTTCGAGCGGCCGGCGCGGGTCTGTCACATCCGGCAACGCTGCGGCCAGCGCGGCGCTGCCATCCTCGCCGGTGCGTTCACCAAAGGGCAGCGGTTCCATCACCGGGCGGAAGGGTTCGTCGTGCCGTCCGAAAACGAAGCCGGGAAAGGCGTCGAGCGTCTGGCGCGCGCGCAGCACCACCTCGCCCTCGATGGCCAGATCGGCCGCCGGGGCGCCGAACAGATAGCGCGCGTCGACGCTCAGTTGCGGCACATCGCCCAGCCGCAGCGGGCCGTCGGACAGCGCAAGGTCAAAGTCGATCCGCTCGGGCAGGAAATCTTCCACAAGGAAGGACGTGGCGGCCAGTGCGGGTGCCTGTGGGTCGGCCAGCAGTTCAAGCCGCCACACACCGCGCGGTGCGCTGCCGGCCACCGGCAGGGCAAAGACATGGCCACCGGCCCCGGCGGGCTGCGAGGGGTTGCGCGAATACTCCACCCCGTCCGGCCGGATCAGCCGCGCCGTCAGCGGCAGGCCGTCGATGGCATCCATGCGTGGATCGCGGGCAAGGGCGGTGACATGCACCGTCTCGCCGGCGCGGTAGGCGCCGCGTTCGGTGGTCAGGAACACGTCTACCGGCGGCGCGGGTTCGCGGCCTTCCACGCCACGGTCGGACAGGTCGAATTCGGGTTCGGTCAGCGACAGGAAGGCAAGGTCTTCGTCGCCATGGGTCACGGTCAGCAGCGCCGGCGCCGACGCGCCGGTACCGCGTGCCAGCCCCGGCGGAAACAGCGCATGGCCGCGTTCGTCGGTCCGCATGCTGCCCAGAACCCGGTTGGATCGTGCCACGAGCCGCACCTCGGCATCCGCCACCGGGCGGGCATCGGACAACGCGCGCACCACCACATGCAGCCCGTCCACGCCGCTCATGCTGGACAGGCCCAGATCGGAGACGACGAACCACTGATGCGCAGCCGGCGTATCCCAGGGGTCGGCGCCGGGGATCGCGGCCTGAAGCACATAAACCCCCGGTTCCAGCCCGGTTTCGGCCATCGGCCCCAGCGGCAGACGGGTCGTGGCGCTGCGGTTGAGCGCCTGCGCCACCTCGGCCGTACCGCGCCAGATTTCCTCGGCCATTGCGGCGGCGAAATCCGTCTGCCGCCAGAAGGGCAACGGCCGCGCGAACATCTCCTCGCGCATCGCCTGAACGAGGTTGCGGTCGCTGACACGGTAGAGGATCAGATCGAGCGCCGTGGCGTTCACGGTTTCGACCGGAACCGCGGCCGGCCCGGCGGCAGGCAGCACATAGCCGCGGCCGGGAAACCGCACCAGCGGCGAACGGTCGCGCACATACTGGGTAACGGTGACGCTGCGCGCCATGGTTTCGCCCGATGCCGCCGGCGTGCCTTCGCGGAACGTCAGCGAATAGCGCTGCCCATGTTCCAGGCCCTCGACGCACAGGCTCCGGTCTTCGGCCTCGACCGCGAGCCCGGCAACCGGCACCTGCACGAACGGCGCGAAATCGACCCCCGGCGCCAGCAACTCGGAAAATTCGGCGCAGATGCGGGGGCGTTCGGCGTCGCTTTCGACCCGGGTGCGCAGGATGCGGAAGCCGTATTTGCCGATGGCATCGTCAAGCAGCGCGGCGGTGTCGTCGCGCGGGTGCAGGGCCTGCGCCAGGCGCAGCGGTGCAATCATCTCCTGCCCGCGGTCAAGCCGTTCGAAGCCGCGGGCGATCATCACCGCGGCGCTGGCGCGCGCCGGGGCGCCTTCGCTGCGCAGAAAACCGTTGATGGCGGCGGCCAGCGCGCGGGTTTCACGGTCGCGACGGGCCGAAAAATTGCCGCCCTGTATCTCCAGCAGCAGCCGGCCGTATTCCACCCACTGGTCCGCAGCGTCGGAAAGACTGATCGCCGAGCCCAGCATCGAAACGGCCCGGGCAAGATCGCCGGCAGCGCGGGCGCGGGCGGCTTCGCCGAGGAAATCATCCTCGCTCCACAACCCCACCGGATAGCGCCCCGCCATCTCGTCGGCCTGACGGCGGGCGCCGCGCAGGTCGGCTTCGCGCAGGAATGCCACCTCATCCAGCCTTTGCGGCAGCCGTGCCAGCACGCCGGGGTCGGTGTCGCGCACCCATCCCGAAACGGCGCCGGCAAAGGGCTCGACCCGGTCAGAGCCGGATTTCGGGAAACAGGCGTTCGACCGGGTGTTGAATGTAAAGGCACGGCAGGCCGTGTCGGCCAGACAGGCGCGCTGGCATGCCTCCAGCGTGGTATCGAAAAGCTGTGCAATGTC
>SKWP01000119.1 GCA_007128865.1 Paracoccaceae bacterium | reverse complement strand
CATCGATGTTCACGCCTGCCTCGGCATAGCTCAGCCTGTCTGTCGGTCCGGCCATCCGCCGCCCTCCCGTTGCCCGCGCGCCCGGATAGACCATCGCCGGCCGGCGTGCAACGCGACCCGCGCGCATCTTGACCGGGCCGGGCGATCTGCTAGCAAGGCGGCGGTCAGGGCCTGTAGCTCAATTGGTCAGAGCAGAGCGCTCATAACGCTTTGGTTGGGGGTTCGAGTCCCTCCGGGCCTACCATTTTCCGCACCCTTGGGCCGCAAGGCGTATTGCCCCGCGTGGCAGGGTGCCGTGCTGCCTGCAGGGCAGCACGGGCCGCCGTGGAGCAATGCGAACTGTGATCATACGGTAGCCGTTGCCTCGCGATCGAAGGTGAATACCGCCACCGCTGCGCTTTCGGTTGTCCTGATGGGGAAGGACGACTTCAGATCGTTCATCGCCTTGGCCTTTCGGCTCGAAAAAACCTGCATTTCCTGCATCGTGTCGAAGCGCACCATCAGCGTGATCGTACCTTCCTTGTCGAGCAGTATGCTCAGGCTCGCGATGTTGCATTCGGCTATGGAGCCGCCGATTTCCTCTGACAGGTACGAAACCGCGATTCTCGCCTCGTTCAGGGAAGGGAATTTCAGCGTGTAGATCTTGGTGAACATCTCAGCCCTCCAGCAATCCGAACATCTCGTCCAGAAGTCCTGCGTCGCGCAGCGGCGAAGGCCGGATCCGGAAGCTTGCCGGGCCGAGCCCTTCGGCGGTCTTCAGTGCCCGTCCCTTTGCGCTCAGCAGGATGCCGTCGGGGCCGGTCTCGACCAGGCCCGCAGACAGCAGGTCTTCTGCAACTGTCCGCAACGGCTTTTCCAGGCACAGGCCAAGAAAGTCGCTCGCGCCGGCCAGCGTGTCCACGCCCGCAGCCGAAAGCCCGGACAGGACTGCCCGCGCCTTTTCGGCAATGGCTTCCTGCTGGTCGGTCTGCAATCTGATCGATACCGCCATTTCCTCGGCGATGCCGCGCATCAGCTCTGTCTGGTGGGGCGTCAGGATGCGGGGTTCGAAATCGACCGCACACAGCGACCCCAGCACCAGACCCTCGGGCGTTACCAGCGGAAAACCGGCCCAGAAGACCCAATGCGGATCGCCGGTGACAAGGGGATGATCGCGGAATACCGCGCTGCGGCGAAGATCCTCGATCACCAGCGGCCGGGTATCCAGCAGCGCGTACTGGCAGATCGTGTCGTTTCGCGCGACTTCGGTCGCGCCTTGCAGGCAGCCGGTGAAGTTCTCTGACAGAAAGTACTGGCGCGCCTCGTCTATCAGGCCGGTGTAGGAGATCGGCACACCGGCAATTTCGCGGATCAGCCGCGTATAGATGTCGAAACGAGATCTGTTTTCGGTGTCCATCAGGCCGGAACGACGCACCGCAGAAAGCCGCGCGGTTTCGTTGGCCGGCAAGCGGGCAGGTTGGAAGCTGGACATGCGCACTCCTTGCAGTTGCCGTGGCCGACGTCTTCATCTCGGACAGAGCCCCTAACGGCATTCTCCGGAACCGGTTTAGCCGGGCGGGAAACCGGATTGGCTGTCCATGAAGGGAAGCGAAGGGTGTCACCTTTGCGGATGATCCGGTGCGCAGCCCTGACACACAGTCGTGACTTGAACGGAGTGTGCCGCGGTCCGACCTTGGGACGATCCGGGAGCAGGACCGGTATGGTTTGAGGAGTTCGTGATGCCGTTGTTCCGGTTCGGTGTGTCAGGGTCCGGTATCGGCCGGATTGTGTTGCCGCTTCTGGCCCTGCTGTCGGCAACCTCGGGGCTTGCCGCGCGCGATCTCTCGGGAAGCCTGTATTTCCCGGAACGAATCGCGCTGCCGCCTGCGGCCGCCTTCGGGGTGGAGGCGCGCGATCACGCAGGCCGTATCGTCGCGCGCACCCTTGAGGCAACCGACGGGCGTCAGGTGCCGTTCGACTTCGTGCTGCCCGCCGTGCCCGATACGCCCGTCTCGGTGCTCGGGGCGGTCTTCGTGAATGGTGCGGTGCTGCGGGTCAGTGACCCGGTCATGGTACCGGCAGGGGCGGCGGATCTGGCGCTGGGCGATATCCGGCTGCATCCGCATCTGCCGATGGGTTTTGCAACCACCCTGCGGTGCGGCGCCCGCACCCTGCAGCTTGGCTATTTCGGGGATGAGGCACGACTGCGCGTCGGGCGCGAAATCCACCGGCTGCGGCCGGAGCCTGCCGCTTCGGGTACCCGCCATGTTGCCATCGATGACCCCGAAACCTGGGTCTGGACAAAGGGCGATGTGGCCACGGTCAGCCTTGGCGGCGAAACCCTGCCGGAATGCGTGCCCGCGACCGCTGCGGCCTTCCTGCCCCTGACCGCATCGGACCGGGCCGGCAACGGCGGGGGCATGCGGCTGAGCCTCGACCGGGCGCAGATGGTGCTTGCCCTGGCAGACCGGGTGCTGCTGGAGGTGCCGACCCCGGCCGCACAGCCTGTCGAGGGCGCCTTTGGCGAAACCGCCGGTTACCGCTTCGCCCCGCCCGATGCCGGGGTCGCGGTGACGGTGCTTGACCGGGTCTGCGGCCTGCCGGGCGCCCTGCCGCAGCCCTTTGCCGTGATGGTTGAAACCGACGGCAAGCTGCACGAGCTTTGCGGCGGCAGCCCGCTGGCACTGCTTGCCGACGGGGAATGGCGGGTCGTGCGGCTGGAGGAT
>SKWP01000070.1 GCA_007128865.1 Paracoccaceae bacterium | reverse complement strand
GAAGAGGCCGAAGTCGCCGGGCTCGACAAGTCCGAGATGGGGATGGAAGCCTATCCTGAATTCTCGCGCGGCTGACAGCCGCCACGACCGGCAAACGGGGGTCCGGACCACGGGTTCGGGCCCCCTTTTCGATGCCCGCTGCGTGCAGCGCCCACCACCCGACAGCAGGTTCCTGCCTGCGCCGCAAACCGATCACCGCACGCGATGGCGGAAACGTTGCCGTCGGGCGGATCCGGTATTCAGGCGATCACCCGCACCGGACTGCCGGCCTGAAAGGCGCGCACCGCCTCTGCCGTCTGGCTATGGAAAAGCCGCATGGTTGCCTCGACCGTATAGCCCAGATGCGGGGTCAGCAGCAGCCGGCCCTCATCCTGCAATGCCGTGTCGTTGATCATGTCATCGGCGGGCAGCGGTTCCACGTCGAAGACATCGATGCCCGCCATCCACGGCCGCCCGGCCCGCAGCCCCGCGATCAGCGCCGCGGTGTCCACGATCGCCGAGCGCGAAGTGTTGACGAAAACCGCCCCCGGCCGCATCGCCGAAAACGCCTCGGCCCCGATCAGGCCGCGCGTGCGATCCGACAGCGCCAGCTGCACCGACACCGAATCGGACATTTCCATCAGGGCGGTCAGGCTTTCGGCCCGTTCCACCCCGTGTTCGGCGCAGCGTTCATCGGTCAGGTTCTGCGACCAGGCCGCAACCTCCATCCCGAAGACCCTTGCCATCGCTGCCAGCTGGGTTCCGATGCCGCCCAGCCCGATGATGCCCAGCCGCAGCCCGGACACATCGCGCCCCAGCCCGGCCTGCCATGTGCCCGCACGCAGACTAGCCACCTCGGGCAGCAGCCGGCGGTTCAGCGCCAGGATCATCAGCATCGCCAGTTCCGCCGGCGGCGTCTTGCGCGAGGCGGTGCCGCAGACGGTGATGCCGCGCGCCCTGGCTGCCGCCAGATCGATCGAGGCATTGCGCGGCCCCGAGGTCACGATCAGCCGCAGTTGCGGCAGCGCCTCGATCACCGATGCCGGCATCGGCGTGCGTTCGCGCATCAGGCAGACGGCCTGAAACGGTGCCAGCCGCGCAACCAGTTCCGGCCCCGGCGGGAGCGTGTCGCGAAACACCGTCACATCCCCCAGCCCCTGCCAGTCGCCGAAGGTCTCGGCCACCCCTGCGTAATCGTCCAGAACCGCAATCTTCATGTCTTGCCCTTCCTGACCTCTTGTCATCTTAACATTAGCATGAGCATATGACGAGCCCAACACCCCGACCGGAAACCGAAAAGGAGCCCAGCATGTCCAAACGCCCCTCCGGTGGACTGCGTTTCACCGTTGCACTGGTTTCCGACACCCATGTCAACGAGCGCGAGGATTTTTCGGCCTCGCCCTACCCCGCCAACGCCGAGGCCAACCCCCGCGCCCGGCACGTGCTTGCACAGATCGCCCGAAGCGATGCAGCCTTCTGCATCCACCTGGGCGACATGATCAACCCCGTACCGGAACTGCCAAGCTTTGCGCCGTCGGTCGAGCGGTTTCACGAACTCGCCCGCGCGTTGCCGATGCCGCTGCATCTGATGCCTGGCAACCACGACATCGGCGACAAGCCGGTTGCCTGGATGCCCGCCGGCACCGTCGATGCGCATCACATCACCCAGTATCGCGCCGCCTTCGGGCCTGACCGCCAGTCCTTCGAGCATGACGGCTGCCATTTCGTTCTGATCAATTCGCCGCTGATCAATGCCGGGCTGCCCGAGGAAGCCGAACAGGCCGCCTGGCTGGAGGCCGATCTGGCGGCTGCCGCCGCCGCGGGCAGGCGCATCTTCCTGTTCAGCCACTATCCGCCCTATGTCTCGGACCCCGCCGAACCCGGCAGTTACGACAACATCGACGAACCCGGCCGCGGCTGGCTGCTGGGGCTGATCCGCAAATACCGGCCCGAAGCGCTGTTCTGCGGCCATGTGCACAACTTCTGGTACGACCGCATCGGCGATACCGAAGTCTATGTGGTGCCTTCCACCTGCTTCACGCGCCACGACTATTCCGAGATGTACCGGATCGACGGCGGCAGCCAGAAGGGCCGCAACGACGCCGCCAAGCTGGGCCATATCACGCTTGAGATCCACGAAACCGGCCATGTCGCCCATTATCACCGCAGCCATGGCGCCAACCTCGCCGCCGATGCCGACCCGGCCGTGGCCCCGCCACCGGCCCGGCCGCATGTAAAGACAACCGCGCTCGACCGGGTGTTCGTGGACATGCGCCACGCCTGGGCCGAGGAAATGGTGGTTGCCCCGTCCGGTGCGGTGGACGAATTCGCCCGCAAGCGTGCCCGCAACGACTATCCGGTGATGGCACTGTGGGAAATGGGCCTGCGCGGGCTTCGGGTGCCGATCCAGGATCTGGCCGATGCACGCACCCGCCGGCGCATGCAGATCATGGCGGATGCGGGCCATCTGTTCCACGTCTATCGCTACGGGCTGCCCGATGCCGCCGAAACCGCGCTGCTGGCCGAAAATGCCGGGCTGATTGCAAGGCTGGAACTGGTGCTCGGCTGGGACGCGATCGACAGCCACCTGCCCGCCATCGCGGCGCTGCGCGAGGCTGCGGGGGTGCCGGTGACATTGTCGCGGGTCAACCGCAAGGATGCCGCCAAGACCTCGGGCGGTCGCTTCAACCATCTGATCAGCCACGGCTTTACCCTTGCCGAGACCGATGAGCTTGCAG
>SKWP01000158.1 GCA_007128865.1 Paracoccaceae bacterium | reverse complement strand
GGCACGCGGAAGCCCTCGGTATACAGCTTGAAGTGATGGATCAGCGCTTCCATGCTGGTCTTCATCTCGGCCCGCGGCGGCGGGGTGATCTTGCCGCGCGCCAGCACGTCGCCCTGCCCTTCGGGCGCGCGCAGCTTGGCAATCGCCTGCAGGATGATCGAGGTCGATTCGCGCATCTCGGCCATGCGGCACAGATAACGGTCATAGCAGTCGCCGTTCCTGCCGACCGGCACCTTGAAGTCGAATTCGTCATAGCATTCATAGGGCTGGGCGCGGCGCAGATCCCAGGCCAGGCCCGAACCGCGCACCATCACACCGGAAAAGCCCCAGTTGCAGATGTCGTCTTCGGTGATGATGCCGATATCGGCGTTGCGCTGCTTGAAGATGCGGTTTTCGGTCAGCAGCCCGTCGAGATCGTCGAGCACTTGCGGAAATTCCTCGGCCCAGGCCTCGATATCGTCCAGCAGCGCCGGCGGCAGATCCTGATGCACGCCGCCGGGGCGGAAATAGGCGGCGTGCAGGCGGGCCCCGCAGGCGCGCTCATAGAACACCATCAGCTTTTCGCGTTCCTCGAACCCCCACAGCGGCGGGGTCAGGGCGCCGACGTCCAGGGCCTGGGTGGTCACGTTCAGCAGATGGTTCAGCACCCGCCCGATTTCGGAATAGAGCACCCGGATCAGGCTGGCCCGGCGCGGCACCTCGACCCCGGTCAGTCTTTCGATGGCCAGGCACCATGCATGTTCCTGATTCATCGGCGCGACGTAATCGAGCCGGTCGAAATAGGGCAGGTTCTGCAGGTAGGTGCGGGATTCCATCAGCTTTTCGGTGCCGCGGTGCAGCAGGCCGATATGCGGGTCGCAGCGTTCCACCACCTCGCCGTCAAGTTCCAGCACCAGCCGCAGCACGCCATGGGCGGCCGGATGCTGGGGGCCGAAGTTGATGTTGAAGTTGCGGATGCGCTGCTCGTCAGCAAGCATGTCGCGGTCGCGGGGGTTGCCGTCCATCGCCTTACACCTTCATCACCGGCGCGTCCCAGCCCGGCGGCAGGGTGCCGAAGCGGTCGCGCACATAGTCGTATTGGGGGGCCAGCCGCGCGCGCGCAAGCTCCAGGCGCGCGGGATCGAGCGGCAGCGGCTCGGCGGCATGGACGCGGCGCCCGGTGTTGCCCGGTACCGCGCGAATGCCAAGGAACCGGCACAACCGCGTCAGTGTCTCGGCCGAAAACAGTGTCTCGAAGAACAGCACCAGCAGGTGCCCCGCGGGGATCGCCTGCCCCATCCGTTCCAGCGCGCCGCGATAGTCGCAGCGCAGGGCAAGCTCGCGCTCGCCGCCCTCGGCCCAGCGGTCGAAGATGCGCAGGGCGGCGCGCTCGGGGTCGTTTCTGGCCGCCGACCGCATCGGCAGGGTCTGGCGGATGTTGGACCACAGCCGCTGCACCGGATCGCGCAGGATGTAGACAAAGCGCACCTTTTCCGCGAGACCGGCCATGCGCCGCAGCGTCTCGGCCGACAGCAGCGCATAGGCCGGCGTGATGTCGCCCACCAGCCGGGCGCGGCCGGCGTTGCGCGTCAGATAGGCCAGATAGGCAGCGTCGTTCCAATCGCGCGCGTCAAGCAGCGCGATCAGCTCGTCATGCGCAGCGATCCCGCGTTCAAGCCGCGCCCGGTCGGCGGCGCTGCGCTGTTCGGCAAGCCGGGCCAAAAGCATCGCGCGCCGGTCGGCCAGCTGGCGCAACTGGAAATCGACGCTGCCGCGCTCGATGGCGTCGAAGTAATGCGCCTCCTTGATCTCGCGCATCGAACACTGCGGGTGCCGCGAGAGGTAGTCGTTGAGCCAGCTTGTCCCGGTCCGCGTCGCGCCCAGACCGAACATCAGCACCGGGGCCCGCCGGAACAGCCCCGCCCCGATCATGGCCGTGGCGCCTTGTCGTCTCCGGGCAGGACGTATTGCGCGCCCTCCCACGGCGACATGAAATCAAAGCGCCGGTATTCCTGAACCAGCTGGACGGGTTCGTAGACCACGCGCTTTTCGACCTCGTCGTAGCGCACCTCGACATAGCCGGTGGTCGGAAAATCCTTGCGCAGCGGATGGCCGGAAAAGCCATAGTCGGTCAGGATGCGCCGCAGGTCCGGATGGTCGGTAAAATAGATGCCGAACATGTCGAACACTTCGCGTTCGAACCAGTTCGCCGAAGGATGCACGCCGGTGATCGAGGGCACCATTTCATCCTCGCGCACCGCCGCCTTGAGCCTGATGCGGTGGTTCCGCCACATGGACAGGAAGTGATAGACCACATCGAAGCGCTGCGCCCGGTCAGGATGATCGACAGCCGTCATGTCAACCAGCGTGCCGAAGTTGCAGGCCGGATCGCTGCGCAGGAAACGCACCAGCCCCGGCAGCGTCGCCGGAGCGACCGAAAGTGTCAGCTCGCCATGGGCAATGGCTGCATCGAACACGTCTTCGGTGCGTCGGTCCAGGATGTAACGGGCAAGATCCGCCAGTGCTTCGGACATCGGGGCGCCTCCTCAGCGGATCAGGGTGCCGGTGCGGCGGATCTTGCGCTGCAACTGCAGGATGCCATACAGCAACGCCTCGGCCGTGGGCGGGCAGCCGGGCACATAGATGTCGACCGGCACGATCCGGTCGCAGCCGCGCACCACCGAATAGCTGTAATGGTAATAGCCCCCGCCATTCGCGCAGGAGCCCATCGAGATCACATAGCGCGGCTCG
>SKWP01000275.1 GCA_007128865.1 Paracoccaceae bacterium | reverse complement strand
TAGAGGTTGCGCGCGTCGTGTTCCCCGGCAAGGTCGCATTCCAGCGTCTCGCGCAGGGTCTGGCCGGTGCGGATCGGATCGAGCTTCTGCAGGTTCGGGTGACCTTCCAGAAACAGGATGCGGGCGATCAGCTTGTCGGCGTGATGCATCTCCTCGATGCTTTCGGCGCGCGACTTTGCGGCGATGCGGCCATAGCCCCAGTCGTCCTGCAGCCGGAAGTGCAGCCAGTACTGGCTGACGGCCGTAAGCTCGCTGCGCAGGGCCGCGTTAAGGTAGTCGATAACCTTCGTGTCGCCTTTCATCCGTCTGTCCCTCTCTGCCGGTGCGGCGCAGGCCGCGCAAGTTGATGGGTATCTCCAAGGTGTCGCATTTTTCCATCGATTCAAGGAAAAGCGGCATGCAGCCGCCGCAATCCGGGGCCCTGCCCAGCGCGCGATAGACCTTTCCGGGGGTGATCAGCGTTTCCGGGTCGGCGGCGCGCATCCAGTCCACGGCGGCGCGGATGTCGCTGTCGGCTATGCCGGTGCAATGGCAGACGATCATCGCGGCTGTTCCCCTCTGGCTGCGGTCACTTGGTGAGAATGAGCTTGCCGGCGCGGGTGATGCGCAGCCAGTAGCTTTGTCCGTTGAGCTGGATCCGGGCGAGGTTGCCGCCGGCGGTCAGGGCTTCGGCATGGTGGACAGGCACAGGGGTCTGCCCGGCGGTGTTGAAACTCTCGGCACGGGTCATCGCGATGCTCCCGTGCGGCGGCGAAGACTGGGTAAACGGTGCATGGCCGGCGCCTCGACTTGGGTTTGAGCGTGCTGGCTCGTCCTGCATCGGCTTTCGGGTTCCCGCAGGTTGGCTGAATGCAAAGTTGAGGGAATTGGTCGGAAAAGTCAATCCCGATTCCTTTTATCGGGAATTCCGCCGGGCAGGCCGCCGCCGGGGGCTGCTTGAGCTTTGCCGGAGACAGGCGTAGCAACGGTCCGCGGGCCTCATGGCCGTGCGGGAGACAGGCAGCGATGACGGTCAGGGTTGCAATCAACGGTTTCGGGCGGATCGGGCGCACGGTGCTGCGCGCCTGGATCGGCGGCGGCTGGCCGCAGGTCGACATCGTTGCCGTGAACGATATCGCGAGCCCCGAAGATTGCGCCTATCTTTTCGAATATGACAGCGTTTTCGGGCCGTTCCGGGGTGGCGTCACGCTTTGCGGCGGTGCGCTGAAGGTTGCCGGCCGGCGCTTGCGGCTGAGCCGGGAAAAGGACGTTTCGGCGCTGGACCTGTCAGACATCGACGTGGTGATGGAATGCACGGGCCGCGCCGACTGCATTGATGTGGCATCGCGCGGGCTGCGTGCCGGGGCAGGGCGGGTGCTGATTTCCGGGCCGTCAGAGGCCGCCGAGATCACCGTGGTGCTGGGCGCCAACGAGGCCGCGCTGTTGCCCGCCCACCGGCTGGTTTCGAATGCGTCCTGCACCACCAACGCGCTGGCGCCGCTGGCGCGGCTGCTGCACGACCGGTTCGGGCTGGTCACCGGGTGGATGACCACCATCCACTGTTACACCGGCAGTCAGCCGACGGTGGATGCCCCGCGCGGCGATCCGGCGCGGTCGCGGGCGGCGGCCTTGTCGATGGTGCCCACAACCACCAGTGCGCAAAAGCTACTTGGCCGCGTGCTTCCCGATCTGGCGGGGCGAATCGATGGTGCGGCAGTGCGGGTGCCGGTGGCCAGCGTCTCGGCCATTGATCTGGCCTTCCTGCCGGCCGCCCCGGTGGCCGTCGAGGCCATCAACGCGGCCCTGCGCGAGGCCGGCGGCGTGATCGGCTGGACGGAGCGGCCGCTGGTGTCCTCGGACCTTCGGGCGCGGCCGGAAAGCGTGGTGATGGCCCTGCCCGAAACCCGGGTGACGGGCGGCGGAATCGCCCGGGTCTTTGGCTGGTACGACAATGAATGGGGCTTTTCCTGCCGGATGCTCGACATGGCCGCCCGGATGGGGCCGGGGGGCGGGTGATGGCGCCCGCCCGGCCCTTTGCCCCGGTCAGCCGCCGGTGACGCAATCGGCGATGGTTGTGGCAAGGCCCGTCATCAGCGTTCCATAGAGCGCCGCACCGGGTTCCAGCCCCACACCGGCCGGGTCAAGCAGCCCGCCGACGCGCGTTGCGGTGCCCTCGACCACCACATCGACGTAACGCGGGGAATGATTGACCTCGGGGAAGATGCAGGCGATCCCGCCTTCCGACAGCATGTCGCGCAGCGCGGTCAGCCGCGCGGCACCCGGTGCCGCGGCATCGCCCAGCGTGATGGTGCCTGCGACATTGACGCCGAAATGAGCGGCGAAATAGCCGTAGGCATCGTGAAAGACCACGATCGGGGCATTGCCTGCCGGTTCAAGCGTCGCGCGTACCTCGGCCTCGATCCGGCTGATCTCGGCCCGCGCGGCAGCGGCATTTGCGGCATAGGTTGCCGCGTTTGCGGCATCCTGTGCAGACAGCTCGGCCGCGATCACATCGACCCAGACGCGGGCATTGTGCGGGTCCAGCCAGGCGTGCGGATCGAGGCCATCATGGGAATGGTCATGCCCGTGATCGTGCCCATGGTCGTGCCCGTGCTCATGCCCATGGTCGTGCCCGTGCTCATGCCCCTGGTCGTGCCCATGGTCGTGCCCGTGATCGTGCCCGTGGTCATGTCCGTGGTCGTGCCCGTGGTCGTGCCCGTGGTCATGTCCGTGATCGTGCCCGTGCTCATGCCCAT
>SKWP01000334.1 GCA_007128865.1 Paracoccaceae bacterium | reverse complement strand
GGCGCCGACCGCGACGGCTTCGGCGCCCGCTTCGTGAGGCCCTGAACGCCCTTTCCCGCCTCTTGACGCGGCCTTCGGGCCTTCCCACATGCGCTGTGCCGGGCGCCCGATGCGGGCCCGGTGTATCGCCCGTCCCTTCGGGGAGGGCATCTGAAAACATCGCTCGAAGATGGAGGATGACAATGCGCAACTTCGATCCGACCCCCCTGTTCCGGGCCACCGTGGGTTTTGACCGCATGGCCGACCTGCTTGACCGGGTTCTGACCACCGAGGTCAACCAGCCCACCTATCCGCCCTACAATATCGAAAAGACCGACGAGAACGCCTATCGCATCTCGATCGCCGTGGCCGGGTTTTCGGCCGAGGAACTGCATGTCGAGGTCAAGGAAAACGCGCTCTTCGTTTCCGCCCGCAAGGCCGAGGACGAGGATGCCGGCCGGACCTTCCTGCACCGCGGCATTGCAACGCGGGCCTTCGAACGGCGGTTCCACCTTGCCGATCATGTGCGCGTGACCGGTGCCACCCATGCCGATGGCATGCTGCACATCGAACTGGCCCGCGAGGTGCCCGAAGCGCTGAAGCCGCGCCGCATCGAGATTGCCCGCGCCGATGCGCCCAAGGCTGTCGAAGGCGTATCGCGCGACGCCGCCTGACGGCTTGCCAGCCGCCGAAAACGGGGTGCGCCGGACAACGGCGCGCCCTTTCCGGTTTCGGCAGGCCGGCGATCGCCATCCTGTACAATCTGCGATGCCAGCCCGCGGCCCTTAACCGCCGCGAAACCCTCTGCGCGCATGATCGCCCAAACAGCCGGGGCAGGCCATGAACCGCAACCAGACCGAAGCCGAGGATGTACAGGCCGAACTGCTCGACAGGCTGCCCGACCGCGCGCAGCGCCCGTCGCGCCGGCTCAGCGGGCGGCAGAAGGCGGCCATCATCGTGCGGCTGCTGCTGGCCAATGGCGCGACACTGCCGCTTTCCGGCCTGCCCGAGCATCTTCAGGCCGCCCTGACCGAACAGATCGGCTCCATGCGGCTGGTCGACCGCGACACGATGATGGCGGTGGTCAACGAATTCGTCGATGAACTGGAATCGGTCGGGCTTTCCTTTCCGGGCGGCATTGACGGTGCGATCTCGATGCTCGACGGCCACATCAGCGCCAATGCCGCCAGCCGGCTGCGCCGCCTTGCCGGGGCTTCGGGCAAGGCCGACCCCTGGGAACGGGTGGCAAATTTCGATTCCGAACGGCTGATACCGGTGCTGCGCGAGGAAAGCCTGCAGGTCGGCGCGGTGATGCTGTCAAAGCTGCCTGTTGCCCGCGCGGCCGGCTTGCTGGAACGGCTGCCCGGTGAACGCGCGCGCGCGCTTGCACATGCCATGTCGCTGTCTGCCGGGGTCGATCCGGAAACCGTGCGGCGCATCGGGCTTGCGCTGGCCGCACAGCTCGAATCGCAACCGCCGCTGGCCTTTGATTCCGGCCCGGTGGAACGCGTCGGCGCAATCCTGAACTCGTCGCCCTCGGCCACCCGCGAGGAGGTGCTGGCAGGCCTGGCCGCAACCGATCCGGAATTCGCGGCCGAGGTGCGCCGCGCGATCTTCACCTTTGCCCACATTCCCGAACGGGTACCGCCGCGCAGCGTTCCGGCGGTCCTGCGCGCGGTCGACCAGGCACAGCTTCTGCCGGCGCTGGTGGCTGCATCGGCCGCAGGCGGCAGGCTGGCTGCCAGTGTGGAATTCCTGCTTGGCAACCTTTCCCAGCGCATGGCCGAAAGCCTGCGCGAGGCGATGGCTGAAACCCAGGCGCCGGCACCCCGCGCCGGGGAAGAGGCGATGGCCGCCGTCGTTGCCGCAATCCGTCTGCTGGAAGCCGAGGGCAGCCTGAGCCTGATCGCGGCCGACACCGCGGCCGCCGCGGTCGGAAGCTGACACGCGGCGGTGTTGCCGGCGTTGCCGCAGCCGTTTGTGCCGCGGCGGCGCCGTTGCGGCAAGGCTGTGGCGCCGGTCCCGGGCCGGATGCACTTGCACCAACCGCCGCGTCGGGTATGGTCGGTGCCAATGCCGCACCGCCGAAGGAGGCCTTTCATGCGCCGCGCCGACGCCAGCCATATCCCGCCAGAGGCCGAGGTGGTTACAAGCCTTCGCGTGTGTTGCGATGGCGGCGAAGGTGCGCTGGGCCACCCCAGGGTGTGGCTGTCGATCCCGCCGGAACTGGGCTGGGTCGAATGCGGCTACTGCGACAAGCGTTTCGTGCTGGCCGATGGCGCGGGGTCCGGACAGCACTGATCTGACCGGCCTTGCGGCTGCGGCGTTTCGTTGCACCGGCGACCGGTTTCGGGCACCCTGAACGCTGTGGGCGCAGCGGGGCAGGGGACAGGCCATGGCGGTGCTTTCGGTCATCGTGGCGGCCTTGGCTGGCTTTGCGCTGGGCGCGGTCTGGTACCCCCTGTTGTCCCGGCAGTGGATCGCCGCCTCGGGGGGGGCCGGTGGATGCCGCCGGGCGGCCCGCAGGCGGGGCATCGCCCGTCACCTGTGGCGGGGCGTTCCTGTGCATCCTGATCGTGGCGGGAATGATGCGCCATGTGCTGGTATCGTCTGGCGTGACCACTCCGGGTGCGGGGCTGGTTTCGGGCCTCGGGGTCGGGCTGTTTCTGATCGCACCCTGGATCACGCTCAATGTGCTGTTTTCCATGCGCCCGCTGCGGCTGGCGGTGATCGACGGCGGCTATGCGGCGCTCGCCTG
>SKWP01000485.1 GCA_007128865.1 Paracoccaceae bacterium | reverse complement strand
GATCAGGGCGACAGTCAGCAGGATCAGCCGTTGCTGGCGGCGCAGGATGCCCACCACCTCCCTGAGGTCGATCTCGACGTCTTCGCCCTGCACCCGCCCCGCCTCTGATTTCTGCACTGCCGAACCCCCGACCCTTGAACCCTGCTACCAGCCCGCGGACACGGGCGGAACCCTGTATAGCACCCCGCGGCCGGTCATCGCTGCGTGACCTCGACCAGACCTGCCTGTCCGTCGGCATGCAGCCGCACCGCGCTGAGCCTTCCGGTCGCATAGGCGCCTGTATCCACCGCGATGCGCCCTGGCGTAAACACAACATTCTCCACGATCGTGTGACCGTGCACCAGCGTCCTGCCGGGCAGGTCCAGCCCCTCGGCGCGCCCCCACAACAGCGCGTCGCGCGGTTGCCGGTCAAGCGGCGCGGCCGGGTCAAGCGCGGCATGCACCAGAAGGAACCGCCCGAACTGCAGGCCAAGCGGCAGCGCATCGAAGAAATCCAGATGGGCCTGCGGCACATAGGTTTGCAGCATCTGTTGCAGGCGCCGTTCGGGCAGCTCGAAGCCTTCGGCGCCGGGCGGGCGCAGGCCATAGCTCATCAGCGTCTCGAAGCCGCCGAAATCGAGCCATGACGACGACCCCCGCGGCCGGGCCAGAAACCGCGCCATCATGTCCTCGTGGTTGCCGCGCAGGCAGATGCGGTGCAACCCGCCCGCGGGCGGCGGGGCCAGCAGATGGTCGATCATCCCGGCGCTGTCGGGGCCACGGTCGACCACATCGCCCAGCAGCACCATCAGCGCCCGCCCGCCGGTTCGGGCTGCATCCTCGGCCACGGCCTCTTCCATGCGGCGGAACAGATCGAGGCAGCCATGCACGTCGCCCACGGCATAGACGATGTCGGGCTGCGGATCGGGCAGGGGCAGCAACGCCGCCACATCGGCCGGGGCGGGCCGGCTGAACAATCCGCCAAGACGTTCCAGAAGCGGGGTCATGCCAGGCCCATCCCCGCCTTCAGCCTGCCGGCATCTGCGCTGCCATCGCCTCGCGCACCAGCCGCAGGAAGCGGCGCTGCACATCGCCGGGCGCGGCGTTGACGGCGGTTTCCAGCACCGGGCGCAGCGGCTCGATGTTCACATAGCTCGATGCCAGCACCGCCAGTCCGTTGCGGCCTTGCAGCAGCAGCGCGACATCGGCGTCGAAGGCCGCGCGGGCGCCATCGCCCAGAAGGTCGTGCCGGGGCGCGGCCAGCATGTGCCGCCGCGCGGCCTGCCAGCCCTCCTGCGGGGCGGTTGCGCGGGCCGCAATCAGCGCGCGGTCGAAACCGGCGCTGTCGCCGACATCGGCCAGCGCCGCGGCCTGCACCAGATGCGCAGAGCCTGCGGTGGGCGCGCGGGCAAGGATATCGGCGGCCACAGCGGCGCAATTGTCATGAACCGCGCGGCGTTCGGCTTCCGGCTGGATGGCCAGCAGAAAGCCCTGCTGCATGTCGATGCAGGCCAGCATCAGCCCGCGCATCGCCCGCCAGCCAAGCGGCGCCGGCGGCCGGCCTTCGGCAAAGCGGTCGATCCGGGTGAAGGCATCGTCCAGCGTTGCCATGTTGGCGGCATATTCGCGCTGGAAGGCAAGCCCGGCAAGGACGGCACCGGCAAGCGCGACGGCGGCTAGGAAATATCTCATGCGAAAAACGATCCGGAATGCGGCTGCTGCATGGGCATACTATCTGTGACGCCAGAGGCCAAGCGCCAAGGCCGCCACAGGCGGCCCTGCGGTCAGGCGGGGCTGAAATCCTGCGGGGCGGGCGGGTTTGCACCATGCACCGCGCCGGCCGCGACGCCCTCGGCCGCGCTGAGGATGGCGGCGGCCTGGGCCGGGTCGCCGCTGGCTTCGGCCGCGGCTTGCATGGCCGCGCCGATCTCGGCGCGCCTTGCCGCCGGCAACCCCGGCGGCAGTGATGCGGCCGCCGTTGCGGCAAGCCGGCCCAGCAGCGCGTTGCGCTGTGCCGCCGGCAGGCCCGATGCGGCGATGGCCGCGGCGCTGCGGCGCAACAGCTCTCCGCAGCCAAAGGCCGGGCCGCTGCAGGCCGCGGCAACAAAGTCCAGATTGACGCCCGCGGTCTGGGCCGGAGCCGCCACCGGGACGGCGGCCATCAACGATGCCGCAACAACCAGCCCTGAAACCCTCATGCTGCCCTCCGAATCCCATGTGATCAAACACTGCCTCAACCCGCAGGATACCCGCAAGGCGGCAGCGCTGTCAAAGAATGCGGCGGCTGCGCCGGCTCAGGCAGCCGGAGTGCGGGCGATGGCAGCTTTCGTGCCTGCAAGAACATCCTGCAGCGGGGTCGCGCGTTGGCGGGCCTGCTCGATCCGCGCAATCAGGGTTCCGCGCAGGGCGTGGTTTCGGGCAACCAGAAAGCCGCCGGCCATGTAGCTGACGATCTGATCGCTGACGACGGCACAGGATGACAGCCGCGCGGTCTCGAAATCGATGACGCGGAAATCGATGCCGGCGGGCAGAACTGCCAGCATTTGCTCCAGCTGGGCGCGCTGTTCCGCGATGTCGTGATCGCAAAGGCCGGCATAACGGCCACGGCGGCCGAGAATGTCCCGCAACGGCTGGGCATCCAGAAGCACGATACCCGAAACGCCGCGAATGTTGGTCAGGCTGGCGCGCAGCTGGCCCATGTTGGCAATATAGCCATCGAGGTCGGCATCCTGCCCCAGCTCTGCCCGCATGACCGCCG
>SKWP01000103.1 GCA_007128865.1 Paracoccaceae bacterium | reverse complement strand
GGCACATACCGGGTTTCCTCGGCCACCTCGGCCATCACCACCACGTCGCGCGCAGGGTCGGCGGCGCGCAGGGCCGAAAGCCCGTGCGAAAGCTGGTCACCAAGCACGAGAACCAGCCTCACCACGCCACCGGCTTTCCGGCCCAGTCGCGAAAGCTGCCGCTGTCCTCGGTCGCAAGGGCGTCGATGACGGCCAGCAGGTTGCGTGCGGCCTCGTCCGGCGCCACGGCCGGGTGCCGGCCCAGGTAACGGCGGGTCAGCGGGGTCGAAACGGTGCCGGGATGCAGCGCCACGCAGACCGCCTGCGGATGGGTGCGCCCCAGCTCGATGGCGGTGGTTCGCACAAGCTGGTTCAGCGCCGCCTTGGAAGCGCGATAGGAATGCCAGCCCCCGGCGCGATTGTCGCCGATGGAACCGACACGGGCCGAAAGCGCGGCCAGCACCGCCCGCCGGTCTCGCGGCAGCAGCCTCAGGGCGTGCTTCATCACCAGCGCCGGGCCCAGCGCGTTGATCCGCATCAGCGCCTCGAACTGCGCCGCATCGAACTGGCGCAGGGCCTTTTCAGGCTTCCCGCCGCCGGCTTCCAGCGCGCCGCTGGCAATGATGATGCGGTCGAAAGGCCCCTCCAGCCGCCCGATACAGGCGGCAACGCTGGTTTCGTCGGTGATGTCGAGCCCGTCCTGTCGCCGCGACAGGGGGGTGACATCGGCGCCCTGCCCGCGCAGGGCGGCGGTCAGCGCCGCGCCGATCCCGCCCGTTGCCCCGATGACCAGCGCGCGCATGCCTTGCCCTCCTGCCGTGGGTGCCACGATCTAGGTCAGGCGCGGCGCGGGTAAAGCCGCCTAGCCCAGCGCGGCGCTGCACCGCGCGCAGGTTTCCGGGTGGGCGTGGCTGCCGACATCGGGCAGGATCTTCCAGCAGCGGGCGCATTTTTCGCCCGTCGCCGGGCGGAACACCACCCCGACGCCGGGAACCTCGGGCAGGCCGAAGGCCGCGTCGGGCAGCGGATCGCCGGTCAGCGCCACATCCGAGGTGATGCAGAGATCGGCGAAATCCAGCGTCTGCAGGCTGGCCAGAACCGCCGCATCGCGCACATGCACGACCGGTGCGGCCTCGAGGCTGGCGCCGATGGTCTTGTCGCGCCGCTGCACCTCCAGCGCCGCGGTCACCACGCGCCGGACCTGGCGCACTGCCGCCCATTTCGCCGCCAGCGGCGCATCCAGCCAGTCGGCCGGTGTGTCGGGCATGTCCTGCAGATGCACCGATCCCGCGTCATCGGGGAACCGCGACAACCACACATCCTCCATCGTGAACACCAGGATCGGCGCCAGCCAGGTGGTCAGGCGGTGAAACAGGATATCGAGCACGCTGCGGCAGGCCCGCCGCCGCAGGCTATCGGCGGAATCGCAGTAAAGTGCATCCTTTCGTACGTCAAAGTAGAAGGCCGACAGGTCCGATGTTGCAAAAGTGAAAATCCGCTGGAAGGCGCCCTGAAAGTCGTAGGCCGCATATCCCTGCCGGATCTGGGTATCCAGCTCGGCAAGCCGGTGCAGAACCCAGCGTTCGAGCTCGGGCATGTCGGCCGGCGCCACCCGTTCGGCCTCGTCAAAGCCCGAAAGATTGCCCAGCACGAAACGCAGCGTGTTGCGCAGCCGCCGGTAGCTGTCGGCCACGCCCTTGAGGATTTCCGGGCCGATCCGCAGATCGGCGGTATAGTCCGACTGCGCCACCCAAAGCCGCAGGATATCGGCGCCATACTGCTTGATGACATCCTCGGGCGCCACGGTATTGCCGAGCGACTTGGACATCTTCATGCCCTTCTCGTCCAGCGTGAAGCCGTGCGTCAGCACGCCCCGGTAGGGCGCGCGGCCAAGCGTGCCGCAGGCCTGCAGCATCGAGGAATGAAACCAGCCGCGATGCTGGTCTGTGCCTTCCAGGTAGAGGTCGGCGATGCCGTCCACGGTGCCGTCGGGCCGGTCGCGCAGCACGAAGGCATGGGTGGAACCGGAGTCGAACCACACATCCAGGATATCAAGAATCTGCTCATAGGCATCCGGATCATGCAAGCCAGCAAGGATCTTTTCCTTGAAACCTTGCACATACCAGACATCGGCACCGGATTCCTCGAAAGCCGCGACGATCCGGGCATTGACCCGTTCATCGCGCAGCAGGAAATCGGCATCCTGCGGCCGCGCGCCCTTCCTGACAAAGCAGGTCAGCGGCACGCCCCAGGCCCGCTGGCGCGAAAGCACCCAGTCGGGGCGCGCCTCGATCATCGAATAAAGCCGGTTGCGCCCGGTCTGCGGGGTCCATTGCACCAGCCGGTCGATGGAGGTCAGCGCGCGTTCGCGGATGGTGCGGCCGTGCTCGCCCATGCCGTCGTCGAGCGGTTTGTCGATCGCGACGAACCATTGCGGCGTGTTGCGGTAGATCACCGGCGCCTTGGAGCGCCAGGAATGCGGGTAGGAATGGCGGTACCTGCCCTTGGCGAAAAGCGCGCCGGCATAGGCCAGCTGCTTGATGACGCTGACATTCGCCGGGCCTTCCTTGCCCTCAGCGGTGATGATGTGCTGGCCGCCGAAAAGCGGCAGGTCGGCGCGAAAGCTGCCATCCTCCATCACGTTGTAGGTCATCTCCAGGCCATGTTTCAGGCCAAGCTGATAGTCGTCATCGCCATGGCTGGGCGCGGTATGCACAAAGCCGGTGCCGGCGTCGTCGGTGACATGCTCGCCGGGCAGCATGGG
>SKWP01000096.1 GCA_007128865.1 Paracoccaceae bacterium | reverse complement strand
AGTTCGCTGTCCCAGTACAGGAAGTCGAGCCAGGTCCGGTGCAGCCGCTGTTCGGCCATCACCGCGGTGCGTGCCAGTGCGTCCAGCTCATAGGGGCTCGGCTCGAACGGTTTCCGGATCAGCCGCATGCCGGCCTCGCGCGGGGTGCGGTTGGCCTTTTGCAGGTTGTGGGTCTGGCAGCAGGCGACGATGTTGGTCCAGTTGGCCGAACCGCCGCGTGACCGGGGGATCACATGGTCAAAGGTCAGATCGCGGGTGGCAAAGCGTTCGCCGCAGTACTGGCAGGTGAACTGGTCGCGCACGAAGAGGTTGTAGCGGGTAAAGGCCACCTTCTTGCGCTTGCGGTAGCGTTTCAGCGCCACCACCGCGGGCACCTCGAAGCTTTCGGAAACCGAACGGACGCGGACGCCTTCGTAGGTCTTGATCTGGATCACACGGTTCTGGATCACCGCGACGAAGGCATCGCGCCAGCTCCAGACCGAAAGCGGCGCCCAGCTGAGCGGTTGCATGTCTGCGTTCAGCACCAGCGTGCGCAGATCGGCAACCGCAGCGGTCATGGCCCCGGCCACCCCGGCAACCGGCCGCATGGGGCCCAACAACTGCCGCGGCCGCGCACGGCCAACCCTCCGTTCGGGTCCGGTATCTGCATTCCATGCATGGCGCGCATCCACCCTTTCAGCGAACTACTATATATCGCCGGTTCCGGCTGGCAACCCGCCAAGATGCAGCCGCCCCCGGCAACATCCCCGATTCGGATCACAGCAGGGTGACAGCGGCGCTCAGCGGTTCCAGCTGCCGCTCAGCCGGGTGCCATCGCCGCCGGCAAGCAGCCACAGCATCACCCCTGCACGCTGGAACCGCAGCCGGCACAGCACCGAGAAGGCAAGCAGCCGTGGCCGCAGGCCGCGCAGCCGGCGGGTGCGGACAAGCCGCGGAAGTTCGGCCAGCGGCATCAACGGCATGGCCAGCGCCCGCGCCGCAAAGAAGGCCCGCCCGCGAAGGCTGCCGCGCGCCACGGTCCAGCCCTGCGCCGAGATGCGCGACGATTTCGCGAAAAGCTCGGCCATGCCCGGCCGCGCGGGGTGCCAGACGCGCATTTGCGGCACATGAACGATCGAAATGCCCAGCGCCAGCGCACGGTGGCACCATTCCATGTCTTCGGCGGTGGCGATGCCGCCGAAGGGCCCCACGGTTTGCCAGACGCTGCGGCGCAGCGCCATGTTTCCCGCGCCGGTAAAGCCACGCTCGCGCAGGTAACGGTCCATCCGGTAGGAATAGACCATCTCATAGGCTTCCAGCGCCGTCGGCCGGCCCGGATCGGCGGGGGCAACCAGAACCGCACCGCCCAGAACCTGCGCCGAAGCGTCCCGGGCAAAGCTATCGGCCAGCGTCTCGATCCAGTCGGGTGCAGCGATGCAGTCGGCATCGATGAAGGCCAGGACATCGCCCGATGCCATCGCCACGCCGGTGTTGCGTGCCGGCCCCGGACCGGGGGTATCCTCGCGCGCAAGGCGAACGCCGGGGTAACGGGCGCACACCGCCTCGGGCAGCCGGACCGAACCGTTGTCGACCACGATGATCTCGTCTGCGCGACGGCTGTTTTCAGCGAGACTCGCAAGGCAGCGATCCAGCGCCTCGGCCTGATTCAGATGCGGGATGACCACCGAAATCCTGAAAGCTGATTCGCGCTCGGGCGGCCTGGGCATGGTGGGTGTCCTTCCATCCGGTTCGATGCGACGCATGGCACCACGAGGGGCGAAAATGCCGGCGCAATGGCGGGAATCAAGCGTTTCCGTCCGCCCGGTGCGCCACCCTGCCCCGCTGGCCGGGCAAAGCCGGGGCGCATCGGCGGCGGCTTCGTGGCAGCGGGTGTTCGCGGCGGGCTGGCGCATTTCTGCAACGCCCGGCAACGGCCGCAAGCCGCCCGCCGTCCTTGACCCCTGCCCTCAGCTTTCGTGGATAAGCCGCCGTCGCTTGGGCATTCCTGCGCCCGGCGCTGTGGACAGTCCTGTGCATCGCGGCAGGCCACACGCCCACACACGCTGTGCGTGTGCACCCCCTGAGCGGGTTTTCCGCCTGCCGGAGGTGAAAAAACCGTTGACGGCCCCGTGCAAACTACGTCAGTTTGTGCGGGCTGCCGAAGCACCACACCAGATGTAGTGTATCCGGGCAGACACGGAACTCGGGTGGATCCCCCTTCGGCCGCCTTCGCGCGGCCAGCCCCGGCACAGGCAACGGGGCGCGGGTTGCGTGGCTGGCAGGTGCGGATGGCGCGCGGGTTACCGCGGGTCCGGCAGCGACAGGAACGGCAAACAGCAAAAGGGACCACGGGGCAGATGAGGATCGAACGCAAATTCACCACCGCCGGAAAGGACGCTTACGCGGCCGTGACCTTCACCACCACGGTTTCGGAAATCCGCAATCCCGATGGCACCGTGGTGTTCCGCAACGATGCGGTCGAAGTGCCCGAAGGCTGGAGCCAGGTGGCTTCGGATGTCATCGCGCAGAAGTATTTCCGCAAGGCCGGCGTTCCGGCACGGCTCAGGCGCGTGCCCGAAGATGGCGTGCCGGAATTCCTGTGGCGGTCGGTGGCCGACACCGAGGCGCTGGCCGACCTGCCCGAAGACGAACGGCACGGCGGCGAATCCAGCGCCCGTCAGGTCTTTGACCGCATGGCGGGTGCCTGGGCCTATTGGGGCTGGAAAGGCGGCTATTTCACCACCGAGGACGACGCCCGCGCCTATT
>SKWP01000489.1 GCA_007128865.1 Paracoccaceae bacterium | reverse complement strand
CGTCGAGGTCGGTGTCGAGCCGGGTGACGATCTCGATCATGTTCGCCCAGGTGTCGCCCTGGCCGTCGTTCTCGAACTTGACGGTATAGGGCAGCCGCTCGGTCGCGGGCAGCCAGCCCAGGGTGTCGAAGGTCTGCGGCCCGAGGATCGATGCCAACCGCCCGACATTGGCCGGATCGGCGAAATACCCCTGGAAGTTCAGGGCCTCGAATTCGCCCACATCCACCGGACCCGGCCCGTTGATGAGGAAATCGACCGGCAGCGACGCACCGCGCGCTTCGAACGGCACCCAGGGCACGAAGATGCGCACCGCTTCCCAATGGGTGCGGTTGGCAAGCCCGAGGTCGTAATCCTCGAAATCGGGCAGCGCCGCGATCGGGATCTCGCCATCGTAGCATTCGCTGCTGCGCGGATCCCAGAATTCGATGTCGGCCATGAGCGTTTCGTCATGGCCATAGAGGCGGCGCAGATCCTCGAAGAAGGTCATAACGTTGGCGGTGGAGCGGAGTTCGTCGCCCCCCGGCCCGAACAGGATCCCGGATGCCAGCACCGACATCAGCGACATGATGTGCTGGCGTTCCCGGATCGGCGGCAGGTCGTCCTCGTCGCGCAGGACGCCGGCCTGCTCCAGCCCGGCAAGGTAGAGGTCGACCCAGTCCTTCGGGTCGCCGGCCAGCGCCACCAGCGCCCCCGGCGCATCGGGCGTGGACAGGATCGCCTCGCGCAGGTCGAGCGCGAAACGGGTCTGGTGATCGACAAACTCCGCCCGGGTCATCGATGTCGCCGCGGCAAAGACATGAAAGCGGAACGGAATGAAGGGGATTTCGCATTCGCCCGGCCGGGCGACGTTGCGGTTGTAAAGCTGCTCGAAGGGGAAGGCGGCCATCGCCGCACCCAGTTGCGGGCTGACGTTGGCGGCCTTGTCGACGACCGCCTCGTACCACTGCCCGATTCCGCCCTGCCCGTCGGCCAGAAGGCCGTCAAGATCGGGCAGCACATTGGCCATGCGCGAACGGAAGGCGTCGAAGGCCTCGTCGTGCAGTTCCTTCAGGCCGGGATAGGTCGCAAGGTTGAACGAAAAGCCGGCAAACCCGTCAACCGGCGTGTCGAACAGATAGCCCGAGGTGGTGAGCTGGCCGTTGGTGTTGACGATGCTTTCCAGCCCGGCCCAGAAGACATCCGCATTCGGGCCGCCGGCGGCACCGTCGGGCGTGCCGCGCACATTGGTGAAGAATTCGAGGAACGGCAGGCCATAGACATAGGGGTTGAAGTGCAGTTCGGGCACGCCGAGTTCGAAAAACGTATAGGGCGCGTCGAGGTTCTGCAGGTTCTTGAAGGCGACGGAATAAAGCTCGGTATCGCCGGCCAGGATCACCCGCGGCCCGCCGATGCCGATGGTCACGTCACCCTCGATGGCGCGTTCGACAAGGAAGCGGTAGGGCAGCACCGCCTGTTCGCCGGACGGATTGGTCACCACCACGTCGTAAAGCCCACGTTCGGCGCCGCGCAGATCAAAGGTGGCGATGATCCGGGTGGAATCCACCACCCGCCAGTTGACCGGGATGAATTCGGCAATACCGGGACGCGCCAGCTTGACGGTGGCGCCGGCTGCGAACTGGGCGCCTTCGATCACCGTGGTCACATGGCGCGAATCGCCGCCGCGGTCGGAACGGACATCGGTGACGCTCAGCGGCAGGAGCTCGGCCATCACGGTGACGTCGGCACCCGCAGCGGGACCGGAAAAGTTGCGCAGCGCGATGTAATAGACGCCGGGCTTGGTGGACGGCACCAGCGCCGTCAGGTCAGAGGTGATCGGCCCGCGATAGGTGGCGTCAAAGGCATTCGGCCCCGGCAGCGCGTCGTGGCGCACGAAGATTTCGTTCGATTGCCGCGGGTCGGACGACTTCAGCGTGATCCGCATCGTCTCGCCGGGCGGCACGGTGATCTGGAACAGACGTTCCTGCCGCTCGCCCAGAAACACCGTGCGCGGCGTGTCGAAGTTCAGCTCCTCCACCGCGACCGAAAGCGTATCGGCCGAGGCGGCAGTGTTGTTGAAGGTGTTGTCGCCTTCGAACACCTGGTTGAAGATGTCGGTACGCACGATGATGCGGTATTGCCCCGGCGTGACCGCGGGCATGGTGGTGACCAGCTCCATCTGCCGGCTTTCGCCCGGCAGCAGCGGCCCGGATGCCTGCACCCGGCCCAGCGGGCGGTCGCCCAGATCCCATGTGCCATCGGTGGACAGGAAGACGCTGTCCGACCAGACGCCGTTGGCCGCCACATCATCGGAGCGGTTGGTGACGGTCCAGCGGATGGTGATCGGCTCGCCGGCCTCGACGTTGCGCGGGATCTCGATGTTGCTGACTTCCAGATCGGTCGGCGGCGGCTGGTCGATGATCACCGGCAGCGCGGTGCGGCGGTCGTTGTCGGCCTCGTTCTGGCCCTCGAATACCGCGCCGCGCGGGCCATAGCGGGCGGGGTCGGTGACCACGAACAGGTAATAGGCATCTGTGGGCAGATCGGCCGGCGCGATCAGTGTCCGGGTGACGGTATAGCTTTCGCCGGCACCCAGACCGCCGGTGTGGCGCACCGTGGTCAGGAACCGGTCTGCCCGCAGGTCCAGATGCGTGTCGCGGCTGAAATAGATCATGTCGTCCCAGGCGGCCTGCTGGAACGGCACCGGACCGCCGAGGTTGGTCACCGTATAGGTCACGTCGAAGGTCTGGCCACGCACCACGCGTTCGGG
>SKWP01000006.1 GCA_007128865.1 Paracoccaceae bacterium | reverse complement strand
CCCGAGGCCCTTGCCCAGGCGGTGCGCGACTGGTTCGCCGATCCCGCCGGCCTTGCCGCGATGGCCTATGGCGGCGGACCGCGAGCGCAAGCCGGCCCGCGGCTTGACGGTGGCACCACGCTGCCGCCCGCACCCACGGCCCTGGCCCCGGAAATCACCGCGACGCTTGCCGCGCTCGCCACCGGCGCCCTGCTGGCCGAGGGCCGGCTCGACGGCGACCCTGCCGCCCGCCGCACCCTGGCCGCGTTTGCGGCCGACATGCTGATCGATGCCGAAGCCGGGCTCGTGACCCTGCAGGCGCGGGTCGGGGATGCCGAGGCCCGGGCCGAGGCCGCGCTGGTGCGCAACCGCTCCGAGGCAGACGCGCTGTCGGTCGCGCGCTCGGGGCTGGTCGGCGTGGACCCCTACGAGACCGCAAGCCGGATCGAGGATGTGCGCAGCCGGATCGAAACCCTCTACCTGATCACCGCGCGACTGTCGCGGCTCAGCCTTGCGGAGTATCTGCGATGACGCGCGCCCTTGGCCTGCTGCTTGCCCTTCTGCTTTTGCCGGCCATGGCGGCGGCATCCCCGGTGCGGCTGAAGGATCTGGTGGAATTCGACGGCGTGCGCGGCAACGATCTGGTCGGCTACGGGCTGGTGGTGGGGCTGAACGGTACCGGCGACGGCATCCGCAACGCGCCCTTTACCGAAGACATCATGGCCGGGATCCTCGAACGGCTTGGTGTCAACGTCACCGGCGAACAGTTCCGCCCGCGCAATGTCGCGGCGGTGCTGGTCACCGCAACGCTGCCGCCCTTTGCCCGCACAGGCGCGCGCATCGATGTCACCGTTTCGGCAATCGGGGATGCGCGGTCGCTGCTGGGCGGTACCCTGATCATGACGCCGCTCAACGGTGCGGACGGGCAGATCTATGCCGTTGCCCAGGGCGCGGTGATTGCCGGCGGCATTTCGGTCGAGGGTGCCGCGGCCAGTGTGGTCCAGGGCGTGCCCACCGCCGGGGTTATCCCCTTCGGCGCCCGGGTGGAGCGCGAGGTCGCCTTCGATTTCGCCGCCATGGCGCGGGTGCGCCTGGCGTTGCGCAACCCCGATTTCACCACTGCCCTGCGGATCGAACAGGCGATCAACGCCGAATTCGGCCGGCCCGTGGCGGCGATGCTCGACGCCGGTACGGTTGCGGTCGACATCCCCGGCACCCGCATGCCCTCGCCCGCCCATGCCCTGAGCAGGATCGAGGGGCTGGCAATCGCGCCCGAAGGGCGGGCGCGGGTGGTGGTCGATCCGCGCACCGGAACCATCGTCATGGGGGCGGATGTGCGCATCGGCCGGGTGGCCGTGGCCCAGGGCGGGCTGACGCTGCGGGTCGAGGAGGCGCCGATGGTGGTGCAGCCCAATCCGTTCTCGGATGGCGAGACCGTGGTCGTGCCCCGCAGCCGCGCCGGGATCGAGGAAGACACCCGCACCGGCCTGGCCGAAATCGGCCCCGGCACCAACCTTTCCGAGGTGGTCGCCGGGCTGAACGCGCTGGGGGTGGCGCCGCGCGACATGATCGCCATTCTCTCCGCGATCAGCGCGGCGGGCGCGCTGCACGCCGAATTCGTGCTTCGGTGACCCGGCTGCAGCCAATCGCCAGGGTCAGCGCATGACCGGCGCCTTTGCCGGTCTGCCCCTGCCTTTCGTCGCGCCGATACCGGATCGGTCCGATCGGTTCGGATCCGGAGGCCGGGAAATCCCCGCCACATCGTGAGCGAAGCAACGACCCTGCCAGTCCATGGTTTCGGCAATGGCCCTGCAGGGCATGGCCGGCGCGATGCGTGACGCCCGATCCGTTCGATCGGTTCGGCAAGCACCGGCGGGGAAGCATCGCTGGCCGACCGGCCCGATCAGGCGGGGGCCGTATCGTACGCAACTCGTTTGATCAGTTCGGCCCACCAGCGGTCCTTCCCCGCCCGTGCGCCAGCCCGGGCAGCGCCCGCCTGCCCCTGTCACGCCGCAGGCGTGCCTCCGGCACAACGCGGGCGCTTCCGCGCCCCCCTCGGACGGTCGCCGCCCGTGCTTGCCGAACGGATCAAACGGATCTGGTATCAGACGTAGCCGCGCACCAGCGCTGCGGCGATCAGGCTCCAGCCATCGGCGACGACGAAGAAGGACAGCTTGAACGGCAATGCCACCACGGCAGGCGGAACCATCATCATGCCCATCGACATCAGGACCGCCGCAACGACCAGATCGATGACCAGAAACGGCAGGAAGATCAGGAAACCGATCTGGAACGCCCGCGCGATCTCGCTGAGCATGAAGGCCGGAACCAGGACCGAAAGCGCGGCCTCGGGCGCAGGGTCGAGCGTGCCGGGATCGTCGCGCAGGGCGGCCAGCGCGGTGAAGGTCGCCGGGTCAACCCGCGCGGCCATGAAGATGCGAAACGGCTCCATTGCCCGTGCGAAGGCTTCCTCGGGGCCGATCTCGCCGGCGCCGAGCGGTTCCACGCCTGCCGCCCAGGCCGCCATGAAGACCGGTTCCATGACGAACCAGGTCAGGAACAGCGCCAGGCTCACGATCAGCATGTTCGGCGGCGATTGCGGCAGGCCAAGAGCCTGCCGCAGGATCGCCAGCACCGTGACCATGAAGGGAAAGCAGGTGATCATGATGGCCAGCCCGGGGACCAGCCCCAGCAGGGTCACGATTGCCAGAAGCTGGATTGTCCGGACGGCGAAGGAGCCGTCATCCGAAAAGTCGATCACCAGCCGGT
>SKWP01000083.1 GCA_007128865.1 Paracoccaceae bacterium | reverse complement strand
CTTCGGCCCCATCGACGGTAATCAGCAGCGGGTTGAGGTCCAGGTCGTCCAGATGCGCGGCCCCCCGGCTGACCTGGGTCAGCAGGTCGGCGCGGCCGATCACCTCATCCAGCGTCCGCGCCCCGATCTGGGCCAGCACCTCGCGCACCTCCTGGGCGTAGAAGGTGATCAGGTTGACCACCTTGTCGGCGGTGCCGGTGAACTTGGCGCGCAGGTCCTCGCGCTGGGTGCAGACGCCGACGGGACAGGTGTTGGACTGGCACTGGCGCACCATGATGCAGCCCATGGCGATCAGGGCGGCGGTGCCGATGCCGTATTCCTCGGCCCCCATCATCGCCGCCATGACGATGTCGCGCCCGGTGCGCAGCCCGCCGTCGGTGCGCAGCGTCACCCGTTCGCGCAGCTTGTTCATGGCCAGCACCTGGTGGGCCTCGGTCAGGCCCATTTCCCAGGGCAGGCCGGCATACTTGATCGACGTTCCCGGCGAGGCGCCGGTGCCGCCGTTGTGGCCCGAGATCAGGATCACATCGGCCTTGGCCTTGGCCACACCCGCCGCGATGGTGCCGACGCCCGACGACGCCACCAGCTTGACCGTGACCTTGGCGCGCGGGTTGATCTGCTTGAGGTCATAGATGAGCTGCGCCAGATCCTCGATGCTGTAGATATCGTGGTGCGGCGGCGGCGAGATCAGCGACACCCCGGGGGTGGAGTGGCGCAGCCGCGCGATCAGCTTGGTCACCTTGATGCCGGGGAGCTGCCCCCCCTCGCCCGGCTTGGCGCCCTGCGATATCTTGATCTCCAGTTCCTCGCAGGCGTTCAGGTATTCGGCGGTGACGCCGAAGCGGCCGGATGCCACCTGCTTGATCTTGGCCGAGGCGTTGTCGCCGTTGGGCATCGGCAGGAAATGCGCCGGATCCTCGCCGCCCTCGCCCGAGTCGGACTTGGCGCCGATGCGGTTCATGGCGATGTTCAGCGTCTTGTGCGCCTCGGGCGACAGCGCGCCCAGGCTCATCCCCGGGGTGACAAAGCGCTTGCGGATCGAGGTGATGCTTTCCACCTCCTCCAGCGGCACCGGACGGCCCAGCGGCTTGAGGTCCAGCAGGTCGCGGATGTGGATCGGCGGCTTGGTCCGCAGCGCGGCGGCATACTGCTTCCACAGGTCATAGCTGCCCCGGTCGCAGGCCGATTGCAGCAGATGCATCAGCGCCGCGTCCCAGGCGTGCTTTTCCCCCGACCGCCGCGCCTTGTAGAAGCCGCCCACCGGCAGGATGTTGGCCGGGCCGGTCCAGCCGCGGGCGTGCACTTCTTCCAGCTTCATCTGGATGCCCGAGATGCCGATGCCCGAGATGCGGCTGTGCATGCCGGGGAAGTATTCGGCCACCATCGCGCGCGACAGCCCCACCGCCTCGAAGTTCAGCCCGCCGCGATAGGAGGACACGACCGAAATGCCCATCTTGGACATGATCTTGAGCAGCCCGGCATCCAGCGCCGCGCGGAAGCGGCGCATGGCGTCCACAAGGACGCCGTCCAGCAGCCCGCGCGCCAGCCGGTCGGCGATGGTGTCCTGCGCCAGGTAGGGGTTCACGGTGGTGGCACCGCAGCCGATCAGCACGGCGAAGTAATGCGGATCGAAACACTCCGCCGCGCGGATGTTGAGCGAGCAGAAGGTGCGCAGCCCCTTGCGGGTCAGCCAGGAATGCACCGCGCTGGTGGCCAGGATCATCGGCATCGCCACCTTGCCCGGTCCCTGATGCTCGTCCGTCAGCACCAGATGGGCGGCGCCGGAACGCACGGCGTCCTCGGCCTCGCTGCGGATGCGTTCCAGCCCGGCGCGCAAGGCATCCTCGCCCCCGCCGGCGGGAAAGCTGCAGTCGATGAAGGTGACCTGGTCGCCGAACTCGCGCACCATCACGCGGAACTCGGCATTGGCGATGAAGGGGCTTTCCAGCACCAGGATCTCGGTCTGGCTGCTGTCCTCGTCCAGCACGTTCTTGAGGTTGCCGAACCGGGTCTTGAGGCTCATGACCCGGAATTCGCGCAAGCTGTCGATGGCCGGGTTGGTCACCTGGCTGAAGTTCTGGCGGAAGTAATGCGACAGCGGGCGATACATCCGCGACAGCACCGCAGGCGGCGTATCGTCGCCCATCGAAGCGACCATTTCCTTGCCGTCCTCGGCCATCGGCGCGATGACCTGCTCCACATCCTCGATGGAATAGCCGGCTGCGATCTGGCGGCGGCGCAGTTCGGCCCCCTCGAACAGCGGTTCCTCGGGAACGTCGCGCAGCAGCTCGTTCAGGTCCACGACCTTTTCCACCCAGTCGCCGAAGGGCTGGCTGGCGGCCAGGCGGTCCTTGATCTCGGTGTCGAGGTAGAGCCGGCCGTCGGTCATGTCCACGGCGATCATCTGGCCCGGCCCCAGCGCGCCCTTCTCGCGCACGCGATGCTCATCGAGCGGGACCATGCCGGTTTCCGACCCGGCGATAAGCAGCCCGTCCGTGGTGACGGTATAGCGCATCGGGCGCAGTCCGTTCCGGTCCATGCCGGCGCAGACCCAGCGACCGTCGGTCATCGCCAGCGCGGCGGGGCCGTCCCACGGCTCCATCACCGCGTTGCAGTAGTTGTACATGTCCTGCCACGCCTGCGGCATCTCGACCGCCTGCTTCGACCAGGCCTCGGGCACCAGCATGGTCTTGGCCATCGGCGCGCTGCGGCCGGCGCGCACCAGCACCTCGAACACCGCATCCAGCGCCGCCGAAT
>SKWP01000049.1 GCA_007128865.1 Paracoccaceae bacterium | reverse complement strand
TCCTGACGCGAAAACCATTCCATGCTCGGCAGCGAGGCAATCGCGGCCACACAGCCCGGCGTGCCGGTGTCGAAACGGCGAATGTCGGGGGCGTATTCGAAGCGGTCGAGATCCCATGAAAACGGGTTGTTCTGCGAAAACCAGCCGCGCCCTTCCGGCCGAAGCTCGGGCAACAGATCCTTGTCGGCATAGAGGATGCCGGCGCCGGGCGTGCCGCACAGCCATTTGAGGCTGGTCGAGATGACGAAATCGACCCGCGGCTCGAGCGCATCAAAGGGCATCAGCCCGGCGGCCTGGGTGATGTCGGCCACCATCAGGCTGCCCATGGCCCGGCCATGGGCAACCAGCGCGGGATAGTCCATCTTCGACGAGGCGATGGACGATACCCAGGTCAGCAGCGCCAGCCCCACATCCGGGCCCCAGCGGTCGATGAAATCGGCGGTTTCGACCCAGGCTGCGCTTTCGCCCATCGGCACGGTGTCGAGCGTAAAGCCCATCCTTGGCGCCAGCCCCGCCAGCAGGAAATGCAGCGACGGAAAGCAGTCTGCGGCCACCAGCACACGCTTGCCGCGCAGCCGGCCCTCGGGCAGGGCGCGCATGATCCGGTGCAGCCCGTCGGTGACATTGTCGCAGGTTGTCAGCGAACCCTTGGGCACCCCGATCAGCCGGCGCCAGTGATCGATGAAATCCTGCCGCTTGCGCAGCACATAGCCCCATTGCTTGTCATCGGGCGCCGCCCAGACCTGCGCGAATTCGGCCATGGCGCGGTTCAGGTGCGCTTCCTTTCCGGGGTAGATGCCGATCGAGTGATACAGGAAATAGCCGCTCTCCCGCGTGTTGCGCAGCATTTTTTCTCCTTCGTGTCACAAACCCGCAATCCCGTCCGGGCAGAGGCCGCGGCCCGCGGCATCGGGTCTGATTCAGACACCTGCCCTGCGCCCGGGTCAAGGGGCGGAAAGGCCATTCGGGCATATCCGAAGGGCACGGGTCCGGACAGTGTCACCAATGGATGGCCGGCTGGAAAGCACTGTGCCGATCAAGGTCGAACGGGCATCCGTGCCGGCGGTGGGCCCGCAAAAGCCTGTCGGCCGACGAAGGCTTGCGCGTATTCGAGGATCAGTCCGGCAGCAAACGAACTACCTGTGGCGAGCCGGATCCTTTCAGGGATCGGCAGACATCACCGAAACCCGAAGATCCTGACGCTTTCGCCCGAAATCGACCACCTGAGCAGCAACGATGCGCAGTCTGTCGGCGCAATTGCTGTCAACAGTAGTGCCGTCGGCCAGGAGCACCGTCTGGGAGCTGTTGATCACGGCACCGAAAGGCGTTGGCCACCCGCGCAGTGCATGCGCGATACTACGCAGAGAGCCAAGTGTGTTTACCCCTGCCTGCCAGCCAGCGGCAACGGTGATGCAGCCAACAGCGCAGCCATCCCAGTAAACCCGCTCATCGGAACGTAGTTCTTCGGTGTAGTCGAGCAGGTTCTTCACGACACCGGAAACCGCACCATGATAGGACGGGGTGGCCACAATGATGCCGTCGGCCTTGCGAAAAAGATCCATCATCCGGGCGACAGCGTGGCCTTGCCGGATCGCAAGACCGGGCTCGTACAGTGGCAAACGCAGATCGTCTCCGGCCAGGATTGCGGTACGGGCTCCAAGTGCTTCGGCCTCGGCAAGGCAGAACCGCAGCAACCGCTCGGTCAGGGAGCCATGTCGCAATGTTCCCCCAAGCCCGAGCACGAACGGGGCACTCTGGCCCTTGTCAGTCATACTGCCGAACCAGCTGCCATGACCGCCGGACTTGCGGCACCGTTTCTCGACCCAAGTTGCGAAAGATCTCCGAAACGCTTTTCGAGCAGCGGGATCACTTCACCGCCGAACCTTTCGATCGACGACAGGATCTGTCCCTGGGTCATGCCGGCGATGCCCATGAAGCAACTGATGTGGTCGGGGGACAACAGTTCAATGTCGCGCGCCAGACGCTCGGCGACCGTCTCGGGATCGCCGATAGGCAGCCGGCGGGCGATTTCCTCCAGTTCCGGTTCGTCAGGAGCGGGGAGTTCCCTGAAGAACGAGCCTTCGAGTTCGCCGTAGTTGCCCCGCATCGAAGTCGCTATCCGGCGGACATAACGCGCGCCATCAGCCGCACGCATTGCCACATCCCTGTCATCGGTTACGCAGACATATCGCTGGATTGCGAAAGGCATGTTCCTGCCCCCTGCCTGCGAAAACGCACCTTCCAGCGCCTGCCGGCCTTTCAGGACCGATTCAGGCGTATTCCAGCCCGTAGTCACGAAGGGAACATAACCGCGTTCCACCACCCGTCTCTGGGTTTCAGGATCGCCGCTCGACCCGGCAAGATATATTTCGGGCCGGCTCTGAAGCGGGCGTACCGAAAAATACGTCTCCGGCAGGTTTATCCTGCTTCCCGTGAATGTCACCGGATCGCCATCCAGATACAACTCGATGAAGTCGAGCAATTCCAGAAGCGCCGCGCGCGCGTCCTTTAGGTCACGGCCGAATTTGTGGAATTCATATTCCTGATAGCCAGTGCCGAAACCCAGCACCAGCCGCCCTCCGCTGATCTGGTCAGCCATCCCGATATCCTCGGCCAGTCGTATCGGTTCATACAGCGGCGCGACGATCACGGCAGGTCCGAGTTTGATGGTACTGGTCAGGGCCGCCATATAGGTGGTCATGGTCATCGGCGACGGACACAGACAGTAGTTGGAGAAATGATGCTCGGCAAACCAGGC
>SKWP01000095.1 GCA_007128865.1 Paracoccaceae bacterium | reverse complement strand
GATGATCTGGGCATTGGCCAGCCCGTTGAACGACAGCGCCCGCGCAAGGCTGATGACATGGCCGCCATAGATCAGCCGCCGGCCGTCGTCGCGGTTGGTGGCGTCGAAATGGACCTTGGCGGTGTTCTGCCAAAGCCGGGTGGCAAGCATGTGCTCGGCTTCCTCGATGGTGACGCCGTCCACATGATCGATCCGTTCGCCCACGTCATAATCGGCCCAGCGATGCGGCTCCCCCGACAGGGCGAAATCATGGCCGGTGAAATCGAGCCCCGCCGGCACCACCAGTTCACCGGCGGGCACGGCATCGGCCAGTTCCGGCACCACGGGCGCGGGGGCCGGCGCGGTTTCGTCGCGTTTGCGAACCATCACCCAGCGCACATATTCCAGCACCGCTTGGCCGCGCTGGTTGATGCCGCGCGTCCGCACCCAGACAACGCCGGACCTGCCGTTGGAATTCTGGCGCAGCCCGATCACCTCGGATTCGGACCGAAGCGTGTCGCCGGGCCAGACCGGTGCCAGGAAACGCCCCTCGGCATAGCCCAGATTGGCCACGGCATTCAGGCTGATGTCCGGCACCGTCTTGCCGAAGACCGTGTGGAACACGATCAGATCGTCCAGCGGGCTCGCCGGCAGGCCACAGGCGCGGGCGAATTCGTCCGAGGAATGCAGCGCGCCGCGGGCCGGATAAAGCGCATGGTAAAGCGCACGCTCACCGCCCGAAAGCGTTCGGGGCACCGCATGGGCGATGCGCTGGCCAAGACTGTAATCCTCGAAGAATCGGCCTGCCGTGGTCTTGTCGGTCATATCCGGATTGCCCTTTCAGGTACGGTTGGCGGCTAGAGGCCGCCAAGCTTCACATCCGGGGAATATTCGATATCCGGCCGTTCCTTCACCACCGCCTGGGCGCAGCGCATGACCCCGTTGGCGCCGTCAAAGGCATAGGCAGGGCCGCCATGCAGCTCCCAGCCGTTGTTGAGCGCCGCGGTAACGCGGTGACAGAATTCCGAATCATCATCGCCGGTGATCAGTCGGTAGGCACGCATGGATTCACCCAAAGGGCCATGGGCCGAGCCAGCCGTGGATCCAGCCAACGGCTGCATAGGTTACCAGGACAATCGGCACCGCAACCAGATCGCGCTTGAACCCGCCCTTGGGCGGTGCCGGTGCCCAGCCCGGTTCACGGGCGTTGATCAGCAGCATGGCCGCCACGGCCCAGAGTGCGAGCCCGCCGAACAGGATCACCGAAGCCAGATCGCCACGCACCAGCAGATGTGCCAGCGCCCAGATCGCCACGCCGGTCAGCATCGGGTGGCGGATCTTCTGGCTCAGCGCACCTTTGGCCATGTTGATGCCAAAGACATAAAAGCCGATCAGCACCAGAAGGTTGTTGAGGTGACCGCCCCACAGCGGGGGGTCATAAAGGCGGTGGAACTCTGCCCATTTGTATCCGAGCGTCATCAGCACGATCGACGCGACCACGCTGACCGCGACCACACCGCGTGCACCGTCACCCATCCGGGCGCGGGCTTCGGGTGCGAGGCGCTTGAACATGTGCGGCAGCGACCAGAGCAGAACCCCGACAACCAGCAGCCACATTCCCATCACGAAGCCTCCCCCATCGCATCGATTGCCGCGGCAAGTGCCAGCGTGCGCCTGGCGGTCACGATATGCAGGTTCTCCACGATTCGGCCATCCACCACGGCAATGCCTTCGCCGCGCGCCTGTGCCTCTTCAAAGGCGGCGATCTGGCGGCGGGCGAGGTCTGTCTCGGCCTCGGCCGGGGCAAAGACGGCGTTGGCGACGGCCAGCTGGTCCGGGTGGATCAGGGTCTTGCCATCGAAACCCAGATCGCGGCCCTGTTCGCATTCAGCGCGCAGACCGTCGAGATCCTTGAAGGCATTATAGACGCCATCAACCGCCACCAGCCCTTCGGCCCGCGCCGCCATAAGGCAAAGCTGCAACGCCCCCATCAGGGGCAGCCTGTCGGCCCGGAAGCGCGCGCCCAGATCCTTGGCAAGATCGTTGGTGCCCAGAACGAAACCGGCCATCCGCGGTGCCGCGGCGATTTCGCCCGCGTTCAGCGCCCCGCGCGGCGTTTCCATCATTGCCCAGATGCGGGTTTCGGCGGTTTCGGGGCGGCTGTCGAGCAGTCGCGCCAGCGCCTCCACATCCGCGGCACCGTTCACCTTTGGCAGCAGCACGGCTTCGGGCCGGGCCGGGGCAACTGCGGCCAGATCATCCTCGGCCCAGCCGCTTTCGAAACCGTTGATTCGCACGAGCAGCGCCCGTGCACCAAAGCCGCCTTCGGCGAGGGTTTCGGCCAGGGTTGTGCGGGCAGCGACCTTTTCGGTCGGCGCAACCGCATCCTCGAGATCGAAGATCACCGCATCGGCGGGCAATGTACGGGCCTTGTCCATGGCGCGGGCGCGCGACGCAGGAATGTAGAGGACAGACCGGAAGGGGCGGTGTTCCATGATTCGCTTCCTCGCAACAATCGTGCGTCAACGACCACGAATCGGCCACGCACTGCAACCCGCGATTGCCGAAAGGGCGCGGACCGCGGGTTTAACCATTTCTTTGCCAATATCGTCGCAGGCTTCCGGCGCCACCGCCATCAGGCAGCGGCTTCGTTCAGTCAGAGGGCCGCTGCCCCCTGACGGGCGTATCGGCGGCCCGCAGCAAAGGCGCTTGCAATGTCAGCACTTGCACGATCCACCATCCTTGCCGCCATCGCCGCCCTGCTCATTCCGGCGGTTTC
>SKWP01000110.1 GCA_007128865.1 Paracoccaceae bacterium | reverse complement strand
TAGCTGTCGGATATGCCGTTGCCGCCGTGCATGTCGCGGGCGGTGCGCGCAATCTCCAGCGCCTTGCGCGCCGCGCTGCGCTTGACCAGCGAAAACATCTCGGGCGTGGCGCGGCCTTCGTCCTGCAGCCGCGACAGCCGCAGCGTGGCATGCAGCGACATGGTGATTTCGGTCTGCATGTCGGCAAGCTTGGCCTGCACAAGCTGGTTTGCCGCCAGCGGCCGCCCGAACTGCTGGCGGTCCATCACATAGTCGCGGGCCGCCTGCCAGCAGAATTCGGCCGCACCCAGCGCACCCCAGCAGATCGCCAGCCGCGCCCGGTTCAGGCAGGTCAGCGGCGCGCGCAGCCCGACCGCGTCAGGCAGCAGGTTGGCCTCGGGCACGAAGACATCGGCCATCGAAATCTCGCCGGTGGGCGAGGCCCGGACCGAAAACTTGCCTTCGATCTTCCGGGTCGAAAGCCCCTCCATCCCGCGCTCGAGGATGAAGCCGCGCACCTCGCCGTCATCATCGCGCGCCCAGACAACCAGGACATCGGCAATCGGCGCATGGGTGATCCAGACCTTGTTGCCGTTCAGCACGAAACCGCCCGGCACCGCCCGCGCCCGGGCGCGCATCCCCGACGGGTCCGAGCCCGCGTCGGGTTCGGTCAGCCCGAAACAGCCGATCAGTTCGCCCCGCGCCATGGCCGGCAGGAAGCGCTGCTTCTGCTCTTCCGACCCGAACATGTGGATCGGCGTCATCGCCAGCCCGCCCTGCACCCCGCAGGCCGACCGGAAGGCGGCATCGGCGCGCTCAAGCTCGCGCGCGACCAGGCCATAGGCGGTGTAGGTTGCACCTGCACAGCCGTAGCCCTGCAACTGCATGCCCAGAAAGCCCATGGCGCCCAGTTCGCGCATGATCGCCGGGTCAAAGCGTTCGTGGCGGTGCCAGTCCAGCGCCAGCGGCATCAGCCTTTCCTGCGCAAACTCCCGCGCCGCATCGCGGATCATCCGCTCTTCTTCGTCCAGCAGATCGTCAAAGAACAGCGGATCGCGCCAGTCGAACCGCGGGCGGGTGTCGGGCCGGCCGTCACCGGTCATGTCAGAGAACCTCCAGCACCACGGCAATGCCCTGACCGATGCCGATGCACATGGTCACCAGCGCATAGCGCCCGCCACGCCTGCGGGTTTCGCGAATGGCGGTCAGCGCGATGCGCCCGCCCGAGGCGCCAAGCGGATGACCGATGGCAATGGCGCCGCCGTTCGGGTTTACCCGGTCGTCGTCAAAGGCCACCCCGAGCCCCTTGAGGCAGCCCAGAACCTGGGCCGCGAAGGCTTCGTTGATCTCGATCACATCCATGTCGGCGATGGTCAGGCCGGCGCGTTCCAGCGCCTTCTGCGAGGCCGGAACCGGCCCGTAGCCCATGATGCGCGGCGGAACCCCCGCAACCGCGGTGGCCAGAACCCGCGCGATGGGCTGTGCGCCGGCCGCCTCGGCCGCCGCCTTGCTGGCCACCAGCATCGCCACGGCGCCATCGTTGATGCCCGATGCGTTTCCGGCCGTTGTCACCCCGCCCGCATAGAGCGCCCGCAGCTTGGCCAGGCCCTCGGCGCTGGTATCCGGCCGCGGGTGTTCGTCCGTATCGACGACCCGGTCGGGCGCCTTGCGACCGCCGGGTATGGTTATCGCCGTGATCTCTGCGTCAAAGAATCCGTCGGCATGCGCCCTGGCCCAGCCCTGCTGGGACCGCAGCGCAAAGGCGTCGGCCTGCTCGCGGGTCAGGTCGAAATCGCTGGCCATGTTGTCGGCGGTCTCGGGCATGCTGTCGGCACCGAACTCGGCCAGGATCTTCGGGTTCGGAAAACGCGCGCCGATGGCACTGTCATACCATTCCAGCGTCCGTTCGAAGGGCCGGGCATGCTTGGCCATCACAAAGACCGCGCGGCTCATGCTTTCCACCCCGCCGACGACCATCAACTGGCCTTCGCCGCAGGTGATGGCATGGGATGCCGCCGCCAGAGCGCCAAGACCGCTGCCGCAGTTGCGCTGGATCACGGTGCCCGGCACCTCGATCGGCAGACCGGCGCGCAAGCCGGCATGGCGGGCCACACAGCGGCTGTCCTCGCCGGCCTGATTACCGCAGCCGACGATGACATCATCGATGCGCGCGGGATCGACCGGCGCCCTTTCGACCAGCGGCCTGATCACGTCGGCCAGCAGATCGTCGGGCCGCACCATGGCCAGCGCACCGCCGGAACGGCCGAAGGGGCTGCGCAGCCCGTCGAGGATATAGGCGTCCAGCATGTCAGTTCTCCTTGTCTTCGTATCGGGCCGCACGGGCCGGTGCAAACGGGTGGCGGATCAGGCTTCGGGTGTCAGCGCCGAGATGCCGAGTTGCGCCCGACGCCGCAGCCACGGATCGGGCCTGTAACGCGGATCGCCGGTGCAGCGCGTAATCCCTTCGAGAATCGCCAGAACCCGGCCCGCCCCCAGCGCATCGGCAAAGCCCAGCGGTCCGTGCGGATAGTTGAGCCCCAGTGTCACCGCGCGGTCGATATCTTCGGGCGATGCAATGCGGCGCGTGGCCACTTGCGCGCCGATGTTCACGATCATCGCGATCACCCGCTGGGCCACGAATCCGGGGCTGTCGCGCAGCACGCTGGCCGGTGTGCCATCGGCGGCCAGCATCGCGTGCGCCGTGGCCAGAACCTCGGGTCTGGTCACGGGCGTTCCCATCAGCGAACGCCGCCCCTTGAAATCAAACAGCGGATCCACCGCAACGGTTCGG
>SKWP01000011.1 GCA_007128865.1 Paracoccaceae bacterium | reverse complement strand
TGTGCATGTGGTCGGGATGAACACCTATTTCGTCGCCCGGACCGACCTGGACGAGGAAACCGCCTATCTCGCCACGCGCGCGATTCTGGAAAACACCGCCGAATTCGCCAGTTTCCACGCCGGCGGGCGCCATTACACGCCGGAGAACACCGTCAATCTGCCGGCGGCGATCCCGTTCCATCCCGGTGCCGCGCGCTATCTGCAGGAAGTCGGCCCCTGGACACCCGAGATGGAAGCACGCCAGGCCGAGATGACGCGCTGAGGCGGGGGGCAGGCATGGCCGGGCCGACCATGGGCGCGCATCCTGGGGGGCTGCCGCCCGACCTGGTGCAAGGCATGATGCAACGGCGCGGCCGTGCCCACCCCTTTGCCGATTTCGACCCCGCGCGCACGGCACTTGTCGTGATCGACATGCAGAACGCCTTCGTGCGCGCGGGCGCGGGACATGCCCATTGCCCGGCCGCGGCCGGGATCGTGCCGGCGATCAACGGCCTGGCCGGCGGGTTGCGCGGGGCGGGCGGGCGGATCGTCTGGATCCGCACCACCCACGGGCCGACCTGCCGTCAGGACTGGTCGGTGCTTTATGACCACCTGATCCCGCAATCGGCCGACCGTCGCGCCACCTCGCTGGCCCCGGGATCGGCGGGGCATGCGCTGATCGACGATCTCGACATCGACCCGGCCGATGCGGTCATCGACAAGTTCCGCTACTCGGCCTTTCTGCCCGGCGCCTCGGATCTGACGCAGCGGTTGCAGGCCGAGGGGCGCGACACCGTGATGATCTGCGGCACCGTCACCAATGTCTGCTGCGAAAGCTCGGCGCGCGACGCGATGATGCTGAACTTCACGACGGTGATGGTCTCGGACGCCAACGCGGCCCATAGCGACGCCGCCCACTGGGCGACGCTGACCACCTTCTACAGGAATTTCGGCGACGTGCTGACGACCGGCCAGATCCTGAAGCGTCTGGACGACCTCCGCGGCAAGGACGGCGCCGCGCCCCCCCGTCAGGCCGGACGGTCGTAGCCGGCCATCGGCAGCCAACGCGCCAGCCCCTCGGCCACGCCGCCTGCGGGCACATACTCGCAGCCGATCCAGCGATCATAGCCCAGCCGGCGCAACTCGGAAAAGATGAAGCCATAGTTGATCTCGCCGGTGCCGGGCTCGTGACGGCCGGGGTTGTCGGCGATCTGGACGTGGTTGATGAGCGGCTGCAGACGCGCGAAGGTGCGCATCAGGTCGCCCTGCATCACCTGCATGTGGAAGAAATCATATTGCAGATACAGGTTGTCGGCGCCGGTGCGCGCATGGACTTCCTCGAAGGCGGCGGTGGTCGCGATCAGCGCGCCGGGGTTGTCACGGTCGTTGACAGCCTCCAGTTGCAGCCGGATGCCGGCATCGGCCAGGCGGGCGGCGGCATGGCGCAGGTTGGTGGCCAGCGTCTCGATCAGCACCGCGCGATCGACGCCGGCCGGCGCCAACCCGGCGAGGCAGTTCAGTTGCGGGCAGCCCATGATGCGGGCATAGCGGATTGCCGTCTCGATCCCCTCGCGCACCTCGGCCTCGCGGCCCGGCAGACAGGCATTGCCACGCTCGCCCGCGGCCCAGTCGCCGGCGGGCAGGTTGAACTGCACGCAGGTCAGGCCCAGCTCGGCCAGCCGCTCGGCCAGCATCTCGGGCGGATGATCGTAGGGCGTGCGGCATTCGACGGCCGTAAACCCGTCGGCAGCGGCCGCAGCCAGCGCCTGCGGCAGGTCGAGATGCGGATACAGGATGGTCACATTGGCGTCGAGTTTCACGGGCTGCTCCGGTTCTGTGGGTCATTCATGGGCCATGGCCGGGTCCGACCCCTGGGCCCCGCGCGCGACCGATACCTCCAGCAGGTGCCGCAGCCCGGCGGCCAGCCCAGGCTCCAGCCCACGCCGGAAGGACAGGTAGATCGGTCGCCGCAGCGGTGGATCGACGATCGGCTGGGTGTGTAGCGATGCACCTGCCTCGCCACCGGGCAACGAATGCGCACCGAACACAGTCGCCCCCAGACCGGCCAAGACAGCGGTGCGGCGGGCCGCCCAGCCGTCGATCTCGACCGCGACTCGCAGCCGGACCGAAGGCGCCTCGCGCGACAGCATGCGCCGCAACTCGCGGAGGGGATGGGTCTGAAATCGAACGTTCTCAACCCTCTAAGCCATTGTTTTGATTGATCCCACTGATGATTTGAATCACCATTTGGTTCAGTCGCGACTGGCAGCGAAACACGCGCAAAGGCGCCAACATATCCCAGGTTCGGATTTTTCGCTGCCACAACCGGGCCCCAGCGTTCTTAGCCATTCCTGAGCGGGGTGCCAAAACGTAAGTGACGGCCATCACGCTGAAATGGCAGCAATTTTTTAAGCGCCGTGCCGGAGCCTTGCAAGATGAATTCGACCTTCTCCCTCCTTCTCGTCTTCCTGACCCAGCTTTTCATGCCCCGGCACAACGCGCAGATGCGGCTGCTCAAGGCCCAGATCCTGCGGACCCGCATCCCTTTAAGCGCGCGGGCGGGTACGAGGCCTTCCTTCGCGGCATTCCCGAAAAGCTTGGCTGCGGCCTGAGCCAAATGCGATTGCTCTGACCGTTTAACCATGACGGCTTCAGTATGATTTGGGCAAATGCAATGCCTTCTCGGCCACGAATGAGAGGATCAGTTGCTCCGTAATCGGCGCGATTCGTGCGATCACCACTTCACGAAAAAGCCGCTCGACATGGTATTCCTTTGCATAACCAAAGCCGCCG